>RDSB01000014.1 GCA_004923195.1 Marinifilum sp. JC120
TCCGATCTGGATTTCATCGTAGCGCCTCGGTCATAAACTCAAACTTTCTTCAATGATCCCTGCACCTTACTTTCGCTCAGTGCGGAGACGGAAGCTAATCAACTCAGCCGCCGCTGTCAATCATTAATTTCAATGTTCTCGCAAAATACTTTTTCAATGATCTCAGTGCTTTGCTTTCGCTCAGCGCGGATTGGGAATCTATGTAAACCCGTTCCGTTTGTCAACCGTTTAATGACCGGTCAGTCAAAAAAAATCTCAGCTGTGCTGCCCCCGTTCAGGGCCGTCATCAGCCGAGGAAGAGGTTCTATGTAAAACAGGGATTGGGGTCAAGGGGTTTTTGAATTATTGTTGATATCTACTTCCCTTTGTGGATTAAGCCTTCATTTGAGCCACTTCATTTGATTCGAATAGCTACCCATAAATTAACGGAACCATCCACCAAATCCAAAATGACAGCAGCACTGAGCAAAGAACGTTCAACACCATACCCAGAGTAAACATGGTTCTTAGGGACATACCGCGCATCTCCCCTACAGCCAGACTGTTACATGGTGTCGCCACTGGGGTCATAAATGCACAAGTTGAAGCGGCTGAAACCAATATCATGAGCGGAAGCGGGTTTATCCCGTAAGATGTTCCCACATGAGCTATGACTGCAAAGAACGCTGTTGAAACTACGGTATTGCTCAAAAACTCGGTCAGCAGGATAACGATCAAGGCTGTCACAAGATACACCCCATAGCTATCACCACTATGCCCCAGATAATCCAGCTCAGCAGTAAACACACCGGCGGCATATTCATCTAAACGGAGCATACGCACTAATACAATCAGCACTCCCAGCAACCCCAGAAACAGGACTCCACGCTTGGGAACTCCTTGCACGAGGTCACGCAACCGCAGCATGCCACTCCTAAAGATATGCCCGCAAAAGAGAACAGAAAAGAAAATCGCTAACAGCGGCTCATACTCCCTAAAGGCAGCAAACAACTCCACGGCAACTGACGCCCCAATCCAGAACAGCAGAAAACAGGCAAAAACGTACAGCCCCTTACGCTGCTTAGGCAGAAGAGGTTTATCCTCGCGCACCTGAAAGGTCTTTACTTCCTTGGCCGGAAGGGAAAAGCGCACCACCAGCCATGCTAACAGCAGCAAAAGAATCACCAGCGGTAACGCCCATTCAAACCAATTAAAGAAGGTTATGCTTTTGCGACCCGGAATAGCGAAGAGATCCAGTGCGCCGATAAGTAGAAGATTTGCAGGACTACCAATAAGCGATCCCATCCCTCCGATATTTGCCCCATATATTATAGATAGAGCTAGAGGTGTGGTCATAGCTTCAAGCTCATCATCAAGCTTGCGGATAACCGGGATCATAGCCAGCACAGTTACGGCATTAGGGATAAACATGGAAAGCAGTGCGGATACGCCCATCAAAGATAGCAGCAGCCAATCCGCACGCCCCCGACTGAAACGCACCGCGCGCGAAGCGATAAATTCCGGCAATCCAGCTGATGCAATAACCCGGTAAAGGATATACCCGGTAACAAAAAGCAGAATCAGGGGCAGCCTATCATATATATAAGTAGCAGAGAATTCCATGCTAGGATCACCTTCTTTGATTAATCACAAATTTCTTGCATGGGCGGCGCATTTCGTCAACATTCCGGGAATGCGTGCAATTTTATGCCATCAAAGCTTGAAATGGACTTGTGACTCTTTTCTCGGCTATTGACGTTTAGCCCTAAAAATAAATACTAACTTTCTTTACTTCGAATCTATTTCCACTCATCAGGATTAATATATATGTCAGAATTTGTTCATCTGCACGTCCACACAGAATACAGTCTGCTGGACGGAGCCATCCGTATCAAGGATTTATGCCAACAGGCCAAAGATTTCGGCATGCCCGCCGTTGCCATCACCGACCACGGCTCCATGTTCGGTGCGGTCACCTTTTACATGACCGCCATGGATATGGGCATCAAGCCCATCATCGGTTGTGAAGTTTACGTTGCTCCCGGTGACATAGATGACGAGGAAGCCCACAAGCGCAAAGATAAAAAAGGTCGTTATCACCTCGTACTGCTGGCAAAAAACCAGCAGGGCTACAAAAATATCATTAGACTCTGTTCCTTGGGTTTCCTTGAAGGCTTCCACTACAAACCACGGGTCAGTAAATACCTGCTCAATAAATACAGCGAAGGGGTTATTGCCCTTTCGGCCTGCCTTGCAGGTGAAGTTCCCCGCGTCCTGATGAATGAAGGAATTGAAGCCGGTGTGGAAATGGCTAAGCAGTACGAGTCCATTTTCCCCGGTAATTTCTACCTTGAGATGCAGGCCAACGGACTCAAAGAACAGGAAGATCTAAACGAACGAATCCTTAAATGTGCCCAACAGACCGGGCTGCCGCTTGTTGCCACCAACGACTGCCATTACCTGACCAAGGAAGACTACGAAGCCCACGATCTATTGCTCTGCATCCAGACCCAGACCACGGTTGATGCTGAAAAACGATTCCGCATGGGCACAGACCAGCTTTATTTCAAGCCGCAGGAAGAGTTCGAAGAATATTTCGCCCATGTGCCGGAAGCAATAACCAACACCCAAAAGATTGCCGAGATGTGCAACCTTGAGATCGAACTGGGTAACTACTACTTCCCGGACTACGAACTCTCCGAAGGCATGACCATCGATACCGAGTTTGTAAAACTCTGCAAAGAAGGTCTGCAAAAACGTATTGAAACTGCCCCATATGAAATTGATGAAAAGACTTACTGGGAGCGTCTCGATTACGAGCTGGACATCATCATTAAGATGGGATTCCCGGCCTACTTTCTCATTGTTCAGGACTTTATCAACTGGGCCAAGGACAACCGTATTCCGGTCGGTCCGGGCCGTGGGTCTGCTGCCGGGTCCATTGTTGCGTGGGCACTGCGCATCACAAACATCGACCCGCTCCCTTACGATCTGCTCTTTGAACGATTTCTCAACGTAGAACGTATCTCCATGCCTGATATCGACGTCGACTTCTGTGAACGACGACGCCTTGAAGTAGTAAAATACTGCTCCGATAAATACGGCTGGGACCGTGTGGCCCAGATCACCACCTATGGAACCATGAAAACCAAGGCGGTAATCAAAGACGTAGGCCGTGCCATGGGCATGCACTTTTCCGAGACCGACCCCATTGCCAAGCTTGTTCCTGATGATCCGGCAGTTATTGCACAGGGCTTAGGGGTCAAGAAGGCTAAGATCACCGTGCCCAACGCGGTGGAGGCCATCCCCGAACTAGGCAACATGGTCGCCACTGATCCCAAAATCGCCAAGCTCATGGACATCGCCACCCGTCTGGAAGGCATGTCCCGCCATGCGTCCACCCACGCAGCCGGGGTTGTTATCTCCGATAAGCCCATGACCGATTACCTACCCCTATATAAAGGTAAAAAGGGTGAAATCGTAACCCAGTACGACATGAAAAAGGTCGAAAAAGTCGGCCTGATCAAGTTTGACTTTCTGGGCCTGCGAACCATGACCGTTATCGAGGATTGCCTCGATATCATCCGCCTTCAGGGCAAGGAAGCCCCGGATCTCGATACCCTGACCCTCGACGATCAGGCCACCTTCGATATTTTCTGTAAGGGAGATACCGACGGGGTATTTCAGGTTGAATCTTCCGGTATGCGTAAATACCTGCGCATGCTCAGGCCGAGCTGCTTTGAAGACATCATCGCGATGCTCGCCCTTTACCGTCCGGGACCGCTGGGTTCCGGTATGGTTGATGAGTTCATTAAACGTAAGCACGGCGAAATCGAGGTTTCATATCTCTGGCCCACCCTCGAACCGAGCCTCGCCCCCACCTACGGGGTCATTGTTTATCAGGAACAGGTTATGGGCGCAGCTATGACCATCGCCAACTACTCTCTTGGTGAAGGTGACCTGCTCCGCCGTGCCATGGGTAAAAAGATCGCCGAAGAAATGGCACAGCACAGGGTCCGTTTCGTTGAAGGGGCCAAAGAAAACGAAATCCCCAAAGAGACAGCAAACGAAATTTTTGACCTTATGGAACAGTTTGCGGCCTATGGTTTTAACAAATCGCACTCCGCAGCCTACGCGCTGATCTCTTATTACACAGCCTATCTCAAGGCCCACTTCCCGGTGGAATTCATGGCAGCACTCATGAGTACTGAAATGAACAACACTGAAAAGATCATCATGTACATCAACGCCTGCCGCGACATGGACGTTACCGTACGCCAGCCGGACATCAACCTCGGTGTTGCCCGCTTTTCAGTGTACGAAGGCGACATCATTTACGGTATGGCCGGGATCAAGAACGTTGGCGAGGAAGCGATTGATGAAATTGTTGCCGAACGTCAGGCCAACGGCCATTTCAAGGATTTCGTGGACTTTGTAACCCGCGTGAACCTGCGCCGCGTTACCAAGCGTGTCATTGAATATCTGGCCCGCGCCGGTGCCTTCGATTCCATGGGTTTGACCCGTTCCGGGCTCATTGCCTCACTGGACAAGGCTGTTTCCTACGGTCAGAAAAAGACCAAGGAAAAAGAATCAGGCATGATCAACATGCTGGATATGCTCGGCGGAGGAAGTGAAACCGAAGAACCAGCCACTGTCAGCTTTGAAGAATTCAATATGGAGGAAATGGAAGACAAGGAGATGCAGCGCCTTGAGAAAGAAGCGCTCGGCTTTTACCTGACCTGCCATCCCCTGCTATCCTATCGTAATGAGATAAATCGCCTCGGTTTGCAAACCATTGAGAACTGCCCGAATATGGCCCACGAAGCACAGGTCAAGATTGGGGCCATCATCACCGGATACAAGGAAATCATCACCAAGAAGAGTGGCAAAAAAATGGCCTTTGCCACTATTGAAGACATGACCGGGTCCGGGGAATTAATCATTTTTCCCAAGACTTATGAAGTGGTGCACCAGTATCTGGATCAGGATATACCGTTGCTGATCAAAGGTAAGGTGGATAACCCACCGCCCGAAGATGGTCAGGAAGAAGCCCCGGCAGAATCCAAGGTCATGGCCGATGAAATTTCACCCCTCGAAAATGCGCAGGCCGGATGTCAGGAAGCTGTTCCGTTATCCGTCCATCATACCCTGTGCACTGACGAAGGAATTACCGAACTCAAGGCAATCCTTGCAGGCTACCCCGGTTCAGCCCCGGTAACTCTGCAAATGTTCCTTGCTGATTCCATCTGCACCCTGCGACTCGGGCACGGTTACAACATCCGGCCCAATGGTGATTTCTGGAAAGAATTCAACCAATGGCGCAAGAACGGAAACGGCAAAGCCCAAATGCAATAAGAGACCTTCGGCGACTCTCCGAGGGCCAGAGAAACTTTTTGGGAAAAGTTTCTCTGGACTCTTCAAAAACTTTTAATAAGGCTTCGCCTCTGACGTAATTAGAATCCACCTTTTTACCCGCACGATTTTCCATAACAACGTTGCGAAGCATAATAAAAGGTTTTGGAATTCTTAAACCCTTTTGCAAAAGGGTTTAAGCCGCCGGAGGCATACCAAACATCAAATTGGAGAACAAATATATGTCTAAAGGAAAATGGAAACTCAAAGTAAAGAAAGACTTCAGTGCCGCGCACCAGCTCCGTAATTACGGCGGAAAATGCGAGAACATGCACGGCCACAACTTCGGCGTTGAAGTTGAAATTGAAGGCGACCGCCTTGATCCAAAAGTTGAAATCCTTATGGACTTCAAAGAGCTGAAAAAAGAACTAAGTGAATTACTGGACACCCTTGATCACAAACATCTGAACAGCACAGAATATTTCGAACACCGCAACCCTTCTTCTGAGAACATCGCCCGCTACATCTATCAGGAGATGAAAAAAAGAGTCGAGAGCGAGCATATAAAAATGGTCTACGCTTCTGTATCTGAAAAAGAATCCTCCGTAGCTTCCTACTCCGAGGAATAAGATGCGCTTGGTCATCCAAAGAACAAGCGGTGGCAAGGTCGAGGTAGACGGAGCCACCGTGGGTGAAATAGGCCCCGGCATCATGGTGCTGGCCGGATTCGGTAAAGATGATACAGAAAAGCTGCCCGAATCAAAGGTTTGGAAAACCATGATCGACAAAATGATCGGGCTACGCATCTTTGAAGATGAAGAGGGTCGTATGAACCGCTCACTTGAAGACATAGACGGCGATGTACTGCTGGTTTCTCAGTTCACCTTATATGCTTCATGCAAAAAAGGGCGTCGTCCTTCGTTTACAGGGGCAGCTGCACCGCAACTTGCCAGCGACCTATTTGACCGGCTTGTTGCAGATGTAAGCAAAAAAGCTCCCGCAAAAGTTGCCACGGGACAGTTCGGGGCCATGATGAATGTTGATTTCGTCAACTGGGGTCCGGTGACCATCATACTGGATTCAGAGGATTTTAACTAAAATTTAAGCTTTTACCTTGACTTCCTTTGCGAAAAAGGGAGGATTAGGTATATTAAATTCATCAATAACGGCAGTCTGAAAGTTGTAACGTTTGAAGCAACTAACTTTTGCGTCAGACAGGAACCATGGAGCATTCATGCATCGCTTTGTGCTGGAATCAGTTCCGAGCCCTGAAGAAAGCAGGGAAATAGCCCGCAAGGCAATTATCATTCTCAAAGATTTTGTTGCAGACGAGAACCTTCTCCACGACATGGATCTTGTTCTTACGGAAGGATGTTCCAATGTAGCCAGGCACGCCTATGATGAAATCAAGGACTGCAACAGATTGGAATTAACAATCGAGATTGACCCTGGTAACCATATTGTTTTTGAAATTGCGGATTGGGGCAAAGGACTCTGCTCCAAATCAATTGATTTCTCCATGCCCTCCCCGGAAGCTGTAGGCGGAAGGGGTATGTTCATAATGTCTGAATTAATGGATGCTTTTGAACTGATCAAAAAGAATGGAAAGAATATCATTAAATTGACCCGCAAGCTAAAGGAAGACCAATGGCGGAAGAAAGAATAAAAGTAAGCGATGGTATCCTTCACCTTAAATGCGGTAAAGAGATTACCATTGAAACCATCTATGAATTCAAAGAGCAGGTTGAGCAGGACTGTGAGTCATCAGAAGTAGAGCTTGTGGTTGCAGACCTTTCCGAAGCCCGTTTCCTTGACAGTTCAGGTATAGGCTTTCTGGTTTCACTGAATTCCCGACTTAAAAGCCACAATAAGAATATGTACCTACTGCGCCCGAGTGAGCAAATCTGCAAGACTCTCGAGCTGGTAAGACTCATCTCCTTTTTCAATATAATTGAAGACGAAATGGAAATTCCTTAAATGCCCCCCAGCACCTACCGGAGCATATGAATGCCCTGCCTGAAACACTACTTTGACCCTGATTTCGACTACACTGACCTGAAGCCGGTAGAAAAAAACGACGGAAGCGTTGACTACTACAATATGGGCTATGTGCAAAGCGTAATTGTCGGACAGGTTCTTGCCCAATGGGAAGAACCAGGAGAAGACGGCAGCTGCGGCCTGGGCCAACGCCATTATCAGGCTAAAAACTTCCCGCGCGGCCCCAATACAAAAATTAACCCTGACAATTCTGACCAACTGATCGCCACCCGCAACGGGTATGTTTTTTACAATGAAGACAGCCTGATCACGGTCAAAGAATTGCTTAATGTTCGCGGAGACGTAAGCCTTTCTACCGGTAACATTTTTTTTGTCGGCGACATTGTCGTACACGGTTCTATTAAATCAGGGTTAGACGTTAAAGCCAACAATATCAATGTAAAAGGTGTAATTGAGCAAGCAAACGTACATGCTGCGGGGTTCCTTAAGTGTGACGGAGGAATAAAGGGCAACAGCAAAGGTATCGTCGAAGCAAAAGAAACCCTACGGACAAGCTTTTGCGAAAATGCGACACTTGTAAGTAGCGGCAATATTATCATTGATAAAAACTGCATGCATACGACAGTATATTGTGAAGGAAAATTCGCCGCAAAGGGACGCTTTGCCGGAGGCAAATGCTACAGCGACCAAATCATATTTATCGGTGAACAATTGGGTGGCGGACTAAGTGCAGCATCGCAGGTGATTGTAGGATACAACCCTGTATTGCTACTTCAGATCGACAAAATTTCTACTCAGATTTCTGTTCTGGAAAACGAAGTCACCAATTTACAGAAAATGATGAGTAACGGAGCCTCAACCACAGCCGCGTTTGCCGGAAAAACCGAAAAATGCGAAATGAAGATTCGCTTTTTGAAAAACAAAAAAAAGCAGCTTTGGGACAAAATACAGCAGACGGAAAATTTAGAAAGTTGTAGAATTATGGTTCAGGGAATTGTAAAATCCGGAGTGGAAATAAGCATTGGGCAAGCCTACATGCAAGTGGATGAACCTCTGGAAAATGTTTTTTTCTATTATGAAAACAATGAGATCAAAGTGGGCTCACCCGCATTAAAGAAATAGAGCAAATATGGATATTGCAACTTTAATAGGAATTGTCGGCGGTTTCGGGCTAATCGTAGCGACCATTTTCATGGGCGGTAACGCAGGCGGGTTTGTTGACCCGCCATCTCTTGTTGTTGTTTTTGGTGGGACATTTGCATCCGCCTTCATCATGTTTCCAATGGGAGTGGTCCTCAAAGCTTTCAAAATTGCACTAAAAGGCTTCTTTGCAAAATCAGAAGACCCGAAAGCCCTCATCGACCAGATCGTTGCCCTGGCTGAAACCGCAAGAAAGGAAAGCCTTGTAGCACTGGAAAAAGTTGCAATTGACGACGAATACCTCAAAAAAGGGGTTATTCTTGTTGCAGACGGCACAGACGGAGATCTGGTCCGATCCATCATGGAAATTGAAATCGACGCCATGAAAAAACGACATTTTCAAGGACAGGGCGTAATGAAAGGTATGGGAGCCATGGCCCCTGCATTCGGGATGATCGGGACCCTTATCGGTCTGGTCCAGATGCTTTCAAACCTTAGTAACCCTGATGCCATCGGCCCAGCAATGGCGGTTGCATTGCTGACAACCCTTTACGGATCTATTCTGGCCAACGTTGTTTTCCTTCCCTTGGCCACCAAACTTTCCGAACGCTCCATTGAAGAAGCCACTTATATGGAAATCATGGTTGAAGGAGTTGTCTCTATCCAGAAAGGTGAACATCCCTCAATAGTAAAGGAAAAACTTCAGGCATTCCTTTCCCCGGGCCTGCGTGACGCAGCGGCATAATTAAAGGGATATGGCATGGCTAAAGTAGTTATTATTAAACCGAAGAATACCGATCCGCCGCCGGAAGAAGGACTTCCGCCGTGGATGGCTACATTCGCGGACATGGTAACACTTCTGCTCTGCTTTTTTGTCCTACTGCTCTCATTTGCGAACAACGATCTTGCAAAATTCAAGGAACTGCTAGGTTCGCTCAAGGATGCTTTCGGTGTAAAAATTGAACGTAAGCAAGATGATCATCTTTCACTGACTCCGTCTGACCTCAAGAGAAAAGAGGTCAAAATGGACAGCAATGACAAACGATTGCTCGGACTGGTCCTGCGTATCAAGGCCCTTCTGGACGAGGAAGATACAACCCGCAAATCATCCGGAGTAAAGGCAGATCAGGACGGGGTGTTGGTCAATACGGACTCGGCCACCCTATTTCAGCCAGGATCAGCAAAATTAAAACCGGATGCCCACAAAGTTCTGGACAGGGTGATCAGCATTCTCAAGGACCACAACTATAACCTTGTGGTGCGCGGGCATACGGATAATTCCGAACAACGTTCCAGGAAATTTCCAACCAACTGGGAGCTTTCATCCGCTCGGGCTGCAAGCGCCCTGCGCTATATTGTGGAAAAAGGAGGCATTGCCCCTAAAAGGCTTAAAGCCGTGGGTTATGCAGATACCCAACCTCTGGTGAAAAACGATAGCCCGGCAAACAAGCAAAAAAACAGAAGGCTTGAATTCTTCTACCATAAACCCGCCCGGGATTCGTGGTAGGAACCAACCTCATGAGCACAGATTATACCGCAGAAGCAATAAGAACAGAATCAGAGCTTGTAGATGTCCGCATCATGGCGGATGGTAGAAAGAAACACATGTGGGGTAAATACGGACTGCGCAGAGAAAAAGACCTCGCCGCACAAGTTGAGGAAGACAAAATCCCCCTGTTAATCGGTTCCGGTATAGGTGTTGCGGCGAAAGAAATACTTAAACAACAAGACCGCACTCTGCTCATCCTTGATTGCGAGACCGAAATTCTCAGCGCCAGCGGGTTGAAAGAAGAACTCCGAACCTACCCCAATCTTGTCTGGATCAACACAAGTTCCCCCCAAAATGCAGCAAAGCACATCTCGGAGCTGGAATCCAATTCAGGAAAAAAAGTCCAGCTGCTGAAGAATCCCTTTTACCTGCGCCTCTCTCCCTTTTATGCCCAGACAGAAAAACTGCTCATTGAACAAGAAGGTAAAGAAGTCGAATTCCCGGTCTGGCCTAAATTTCAGAATGAGAAACCAAGAATCCTGCTCTTAACCAGTCAATACTTCCTCATGGGTGAGATTGTGGCCGCCTGCCAGCGACAGGGAGTGCCTCACATGTTCATAAACATGGATGCCAAGGAAATGGAGTTGGAGCAATTCGTGGCCCGCATTTCCTCAGCCATCGATATCTTCCGCCCCGACTTCGTACTCACGGTCAACCATCTGGGAGTTGATCAGGAAGGAATACTGAACACCCTGCTGCATAAATTTCAATTACCGCTCGCCTCGTGGTTTGTGGATAATCCCATGCTCATCCTGCCTCTTTATCAGACGCAAGCAAATGAAAGCACAACAATCTTCACTTGGGATGCGGATCGCATGGACTCCCTGCGTGAAATGGGATTCAACAATATTTTTCATTTGCCACTAGGCACTGACCAGACCCGCTTCCTGCCCTCAAAGAGGTGTGCTGAAAGCCGCTGGGCACGGGATATTTCTTTTGTAGGCAACTCAATGGTCCACAAAACCGCCAAACGTTTTGAAGCTTCTAAAATTAGCGGTCTACTGGCTGAAAAATGGAAAGAAGTAGCCCATGCATTCGGTCAAGGATCGGAGCACTCGGTCATTAATTTTCTGAAAACGGATTTCCCGGAACTATATCCGGAATACAAAAACCTGATTATTCCGCATCGAAAACTGGCCTTTGAGACTCTGATCATCTGGCAGGCAACGCTTGAATACCGACTCTCCTGCGTGAAAAAAACACTTGAATTCAATCCACTCATTGTCGGGGACGACGGCTGGAAACAATTACTGAAAAGCAATAGCGCATGGGAATACCATCACGAGCTATCATACTATGATGACCTGCCCCGCTTCTACCCCTGCTCAAAAATCAACTTCAACTGCACCAGCCAGCAGATGAAAGGAGCGGTCAACCAGAGAGTCTTTGATGTTCCGGCCTGCAACGGTTTCATCCTGACCGACCACCGCTACCAGATGGAAAAGCTTTTCGAGCCGGGCAAAGAAATTGCGGTATACAATTCGCTTGAGGAAATACCGCAATTGGTTGAAAAATATCTAAACGATGAAGTAGCGCGTAAAAAGATAATTAAAGCCGCGCGCAAAAGAATCTTGGATGAACATACATATGACTGCCGCATCAAAACCCTGATCAAATGTATGCGGCAGGTGCACCAATAAGTTTCTAAAAAAATGGCCCTGATTCATCTGAATCAGGGCCATTGTGTCATCAATCTTCCGACCGGAAGAAATTGTCTAACCTCATGAAAAGCCGGAACCTCCGCAACCTCCAGTCGGAGGAGTGGAAGGAACAGGATCGGAAAAAGAAGCTCCACCACTGAATGACGAGAGCAGCTTTCCGGTATCCGGGCTTTTACATTCTGGACAAACGGGATTATCAGAACTGGAAGGAAAAACCAACTCCTCAAATTCAAGCCCGCATACGTTGCATTTGTATTCATAAATAGGCATCTGCTATTTGCCTCCGCAACCACCGTCTTTATCTTTGGAGCCCCCACGGGGTCCCTTACCTATCTGTCATGGTGCAATTCCCATTTTCGGTATCACCACTTTCACGACGATGAAGACGATTGCGAAAACCGCAACCAGACTAAGTAAATCTGACATCTGAACCTCACAGGTTGTTTATCTACACTTCCTTACCATTTAAATCTTACATTACTTATGTCAATAGCAGATCACAATTAGAATTACATCCACTGATAGTTCAGACTTAAACGATGCCGAGGTTCACATAAAAACGAAAAGTAGTTCCCCCGCCTATTATGCTGGAAACAAAAATTTCTCCCCCCATCATTTCCACTAATTTACGGGAGATAGGTAACCCGAGTCCTGTTCCGCCATACTTGCGGGAAGTCGATGAGTCCGCCTGAGTAAAACTTTTAAAAATATACTTAAACTTGTCTTCAGATATTCCAATGCCTTCATCCTTCACAGCAAATAATATTTTCCCGTCATCAAGATACAGCGAGACCGCAATAGTTCCTTCACTAGTGAATTTAACGGCATTACTGATCAAATTGTTCAATACCTGCCGGATTCTGGTAGCATCACCGATCACCTTCTTCGGTATATCTTTATCAATATGGCAAACAACTTTTAGACCTTTGCGCGCGGCATCCACAGCAAAAACACTGGCCACCCTCTCCACAATTTCATGCAGCAGGAATTCATGATTCTCAATTTCCAAATGTCCAGCTTCAATCTTAGATATTTCAAGGACGTCGTTAATTACCTCAAGAAGGTTTTCCCCGGCAGTTCCGGCTATATTCAAAAAATCCTGTTGTTCGTTATCGACGTTGGTCTCTTTAAGCAGCTCCACCATTCCAAGAATGGAATGCATGGGTGTACGAATTTCATGACTCATATTTGCTAAGAATTCAGTCTTGACCCGGCTGGCAGTTTCTGCCTTTGTTTTTTGCTCCTGCAACAGGATCAGAATTTCATTTATAGAGTCGGAAAGATCATTAAGTTCGTCATTCCCGCTTAGCTGCACAGTTCTCTTCTCCGGCCCAGTAAAATATTCACCGCGCAACTGCCCCTGCAACATCTTCACCCGTGAGACAAAATATCTATTGAGCACAAAGGTAGCAGCAATGCCAAGCAACAAAAGTGAACCGCACATGAAATAAATAAAAATTGTAAACTGAGAACTTCCTATTTTGTAGGCATCCCGCTCCATAGCCAGCCCCAGCAGGACCAGAGGTTTACCGAAAACACCCCGCAAAACCATAAATCCTTTCAGTTTGGATTCTACGCTTTCCTGAGAAACAAAAAAAACCTCTTTTTCAGGAACATCTTTCAATTCCTGAAAAGACAAATCCATCTGTAAGGCCTTACCCAACTTGACTAGCTGACGGTCACCGAAATAACGGCCCATGACCATAGTGCCTACAGGAGTTTTTTTTATATTGCTGTCGAAGATTTTCTGGACGCTGATCTGCATCAGCCTGTGATTAATTCTTGCCAGACCGGTCAAACCATCGTTTCCAGCTTTGCGGACAATATTGTTTCCCTGACATTCACCGGTAACAAAGCAAAGCTCTGCGGATTCCATTCCCTTGACAGAATGTGAGATAATAAGTTTATCTTCTTCGTCAAAAAACATGACTATATCCAAATCAAGGTTGGTCAGTATTTCAGCGGTTAGATTTGAACGAACATACTGTTCATTAAAATCTTGGACAAAATAATATGTATCATCCCACCAGCTCCAATCCCGGCAAAGACTCTGTAATCCTCGGGAGCTTTCCTGAACAGCAAAATCAGCCCGGCTTAGATTTTCTTCCATCAGCACTTTTTCTACTTTGGAAATAGACCTACTGCTGAGTTCATAGACCAGCAGACTGCTGCCCACAAAGACCAACAGACAAATGAAAAAAACAATTAAATAGCTTTTACCCTTCAAACCAATTCTCATGTACATCCTCAAAGCAAATGGTAGATTTTGTTTTATCCTACCCCGTTATATAAAAAAAAGAAACCGGATCGAAATCCGGTTTCTCAAAAAAAATCATTTTTTTATAAAAGACAAAAGTTCTAAATAACAGTCCAGACCGCTCCCTGCGGGGTATCCTTAACCTCGACACCGAGTTCAATCAGTTCATCCCTGATTTCATCGGAACGGGCAAAATCCTTGTCTTTACGCGCTTCCTTACGGGCAGCCATCAATTCTTCAACCTTTGCGACCTCAATTCCCTTACGCTCAAGCATGCAGAGCTTAAGTTCTTCAAGGAATTCCTTCGGATCGCGGGAGAAGATACCGAGCACTTCACCCCATTTTTTCATATCTTCAAGGATGCGGGTCCATGCGTCGCGTCCGCCTTCTGACTTACGCCATGCTTTTTCCTCGCCAATGCGTCCGGCCAGACGGATCAGGGTGAACATGTGCCCCATTGCTCCGGCGGTGTTCATGTCATCTTCCATGGCCTCGGCCCAGCCCTTTTCCGCATCTGCAATCTCAGCCAGAACTTCTTCAGGCAATGCAGCCTTGGACCATTTGGCTTTCTGCAAAGCTTCCCCGGTCTGCTCCAACGCGGAATACACGCGGCGGATGCCTTTTTCAGCTTCTTCCAAAGCTTCAAAGGAAAAATCAAGGGGACTGCGGTAATGCATGGTCAACAGAAAATAGCGCAGAGTTTCGGGCATGAATTTATCGAGAATATCCCGGATGGTGAAAAAGTTACCAAGAGACTTGGACATTTTCTCGGAATTGATCTGCACAAAACCGTTGTGAACCCAAAAACGAGCCATTTCCTTGCCTGTGGCCGCTTCACTCTGGGCAATTTCGTTTTCATGATGCGGAAAACTGAGGTCCTGTCCACCGCCATGAATATCAAAGGGAAGCTCGAAATATTTTTCACTCATGGCCGAACACTCAAGATGCCAGCCGGGACGGCCTTCGCCCCATGGGCTTTCCCAGGAAGGTTCGCCGGGCTTGGCTCCTTTCCAGAGAGCAAAATCAAGGGGATCTTGTTTTTCCTCACCGGGCTTAATACGCGCACCGGATTGTAAGTCTTCGATGTTCCTGCCGGAAAGCTTTCCGTAATCATCAAAAGAACGAACCTTGAAATAAACATCACCGGAAGGGGTAGCGTAGGCGTGATCCTTTTTGATCAGGGTCTCAGTCAACTCAATCATTTCCGGAATATGCTCTGTACATTTGGGCTCAATATCCGCACGCAGAATGTTCAGCTTATCCATATCCACGTAGAATTCGCCTATAAATTTTTCGGCAAGTTCAATGGCGCTAACCCCGGTCTCATTGGCCCGGTTGATGATCTTGTCATCAATATCGGTAAAGTTACGCACGAAAGTAACATCGTAACCTTTGAAACGCAGGTAACGGACCAGAATATCGAAAACAACGGAAGAGCGGGCATGCCCGATATGGCAGAGGTCGTAAGCAGTAATTCCGCAGGCATAAAGATTAACTTTGTTGCCGTTCAGAGGTTCGAACTCTTCCTTCTTCCGTTTGAGTGTATTGTAAAGGCGCATAGCCACTCCTTATTTTCTTGAATAAAAATTTGCCTCGACCGTAATGCCATAAAGGTCAAGCAGTTCATCAAAGCTGCGTCCCATGAACATATAAAGTAGGGGCACAGGTTCCGCAGGCTCAACCCTGACGACCAGTCTTCCGGGTTTTTCTAAAAATTTAATAAGCTCAGCATAGAAATTTTCAGCATATCCATTACCAAGACTTCTGGCCTCCTGCATTTCCAGTTGCAGGGACTCAAGCAGTTTTTCCCGGTAAACTTCCGGTCTGACTCCTTCGCTCGCAGCAGACAAAGCCACCACTTTTTCCGTAAAGGACAAATCCTGCCAGACAAGTGAACCGTCAAGCATGCTGGTTCCGATAAAACCACTTATTCCGGGACCTTGCAGGCTGACATCGCCGAGACTGAATCCCGCACTGACCCTGCAGAGGTCCGCACCGTCAAAATTTATAGACTTTACTGACAACCGCTTGGTTTCGTCTTCATAGCTGTAGTCGGCAAATAGGTCAAAATCCAGTTTTTCATAACCCATTTTCCGGAAATCACGGGCCAAAGTTCCCAGATTAACAAACTCAACCGGGACGGACACACCTTGAATCCTTCCCCGAAAATAACGAGGTAGGCTGTGTTCATGATCAAGCGATTCCACTTCCAGCTTCCGGACCGTGCACCCGGCTCCGGTAGCAAAACGGAAATCCATATTCCAGACATGCAGGGACTTATCAAAAGGATTGATCAAAGCCCGTTCAAAATCCACCCGGACCAGATCAGCGTGACGGGCAGCGGCCTCACGAACCTTGGCAGCGGAGATCTCTTCCAGTTTGAAATATCCCCCGGCAGCAACTGCAATAAGCAGAGCCAGCGTCAGAGTTAATTTCAAAAAGAATTTCCCGCTCATGTTCAGCCCTTAAATCTGTTTTAGTCCAGTGACCGCAGCAACGGCCTTGATGCCTTTTTTCTCACCGGTGAAGCCGAGCTTCTCTTCGGTGGTGGCCTTCACATTGACCTGCGCTTTATCCAGCCCCATGACCGAAGCTATATTCTTGCGGATAAGCTCCCGGTGCGGTGAAAGCTTGGGAATCTGGCTGATTACAGTCAAATCAACGTGGACGATCTCCACCCCGGCTTCCTCAGACTTGACCAGAACTTCTTTTAGAATAATCCCGCTGGACATGTTTTCGCACTCAGCAGAAGTATCCGGAAAATGATGACCGATGTCACCGCCACCGAATAATCCCAAAATAGCATCGGACAAAGCATGAAGCAGCACATCGCCGTCAGAATGGGCAATGACTTGCGGTCCACCGGCAATAGGCACGCCGCCCAGCACCATGGGCCGCCCTTCACCGAATTTATGAACATCGTAGCCCCAGCCCACACAGGGAATGGTCCGCTTATCACCTTCGATCTTCTTTAAATCTTCGGGGTTGGTCATCTTGATGTTACCCTCTTCTCCCTCACAAATATGAACATTTTTTCCGGCCATTTCCACCATGGAAGCATCATCGGTCACATCCCAGCTTTCATCGTCCGCCTGCTTATGAGCGGCGTAAAGGGTCGGCAACGCAAAGCCCTGCGGGGTCTGCACTGCTTTCAAACGGGAGCGGACTAACGTTTTCTCAACAATTCCGTCTTCCACTTCCTTGATGGTATCAGTTACATCCACTGCGGGAATGACCGCCTCATCACCGGAACGCAAACGATCGATAATTCCACTGACCATTTTCACCGAGGCAAAAGGACGCGCGGAATCATGAACCAGCACATGGGTACACCCTGAAGGCAGTTCATTCAAGCCGTTGAATACGGAATCCTGCCTGCGCTTACCCCCGGCTGTCACCTTAAAACGCATGCCAAGGGAGTCAGCACCGTCCAGCTTAGCCACAACTTCTCGCATCTCCTCTACCTGATCGGGGGGAAACACAAAGATTATACCGGAAACAGCGGGAGTATTGGAAAATGTAATTGCGGAATGCCAAAAGAGCGGAAGGCCCTTCCATTCAAGAAATTGTTTTTTGACCCCGCCTACGGCCTCTGCCAGACGGGTGCCGCTGCCTGCTGCCAGCAGTACGGCCCATGTTTCACCGGAGTTACTCATACTTTTTAAATCCTTTTAGATGCGCTACGCGCTTTTGATCGAAAGAGTTTGCCGCCGGCGGCTTAAACCCTTTGAAAAGGGTTTGTTCCACTGTCGTTATCCCTAAGACTCGCGGAGGACCACTCGCCTAAGGGCTAATGCAAGAATCCCAAACTTTTTTAGTAGGGCTTCGCCTGCATGATTGGCAAATCGTCAAATCATACGAAAAATATAAAAAAAAAGGGGCAGCCCTAAGGCTGCCCCTTTTTAATCTATACAATAAAAGAGGAGTCGGACTATAAGCCGGGTCTTGTATCCGCCGAAACGGATGATCATCATTCCTCTAGGATGCATGTTACCATACACCTCAAGCAACCTACCCGAAAGCTCGGCCGGGCCGGCCTCAAACACTTCCCTATTTGGTCTTGCTCCGGACGGGGTTTACCTGGCCGGACATGTCACCATGCCCGCCGGTGGGCTCTTACCCCACCGTTTCACCCTTACCCCGATGAATAATCACCGGGGCGGTCTGTTTTCTGTGGCACTTTCCCGGAATCACTTCCGCTGGGAGTTACCCAGCGCCCTGCCCTTTGGAGCCCGGACTTTCCTCCCCGGCATAAATGCCGCGGCGATGATCCGTCCAACTCCTAAGATATCTAACTCTTTTTATAAAAAAGAGTTAAGCCCCCGGCGATGAACCGAAGACAATTAAAACTATTTTTCGTCTTTACGGAGAGCTTTAGGCTTTGCAGCTTCAGGAATATGCTCAATCCAGTAAATGAGACGCTGGCAGTTGGGGCAGCTGAGAATCTGCTTGCCTTCCTGCAAAACATTGTATTCCTGCGGAGGAATCATGATGTTACAGCCAGCGCAGACAGCCTCTTCCACAGGTACGATAACCGGATGGGAAAGACGGGAACGGATAAACTCATAACGACCAAGAATAGGCTTGGGCACAACATCGCCAGCCTTGTTGCGGCGCTTGGTGAGTTTATTCAGTTTACTATTAGCTGCAGCCAGTTTTTCCTTGAGACCGGTACGCTTTTCTTCCAGCTCTTCGTCCAGTTCCTTGATTTTGCCGTCAATGTCAGCCTTAAGTTCGGTCTGACGGGCGGTTTCTTCAAGGACGGTAACCTTCTCTTCCTCGCGAAGCCTGTTCAACTTTTCAAGGTTGTCCATCTCGCGCATCATGGCGTGATATTCCTTGGTAGTACCAACCAGCATCAGCTTGCTTTTGCTCTTCTTAACCTTAACGGAATCTTCTTCGATTTCGGTATCGAGCTTTTTCTTCTGCTCCATGAGCAGGTCAAGCTTTTCGGTCAGCTGTAACTTGCGTTTTTCAAGGGATTCCTTGCGGGATTCAAGGGCAGCCACATCTTTGGGTGCCTGATCGATTTCCGCTTCAAGAAGGAGGATATCGTCATCAACCTTCTGTAAAACAACAAGCTGTTCTATCTGTTTTTCATACATTATGGGGTCCCCTTTTGCGGACGGCCTTTATAAAGGCCTCCGCCACATCGATGTTCGGAAACTTAACAATACAGTCCCGTAAGGCCTCTACGGTCCTGTGAATTCTCTTTTGTCATGACAGCCCGCTATTTCAGGGCCTGCGGACGCCTTCCCCTTGCACATGGTAGGCAAAAGGATTGCGTCCGCCGAAAAATTTAACTTCCACTTCTTTTCCGATATCTTCTCCGAGAAGAACGGAAAAACGGCGCATCATTTCTTCTTCCAGAGAAAAATGCCCCACATCAAGTACCGCGCCCACACTTTCCTGCGCAGGATGGTACTTAACATCCCCGGTAATGAATACATCCGCTCCAAGACCAAAAGCCTTATCCATGAACGAAGACCCTGAGCCGGGACACATGGCTACACAACCCACCTTTTCAGGTTCCGGACCGCACAGGGCCACTACCCCGCACCCGGCAAGCTGCGAAACACGCTCAACAAAATCCGCGAAAACAACCGGAGAGGAATACTCGCCGATACATCCGTATCCAAGTATATCACCGGCCTCGTTTTCCGCAACCTGATCAAGCACCCGCAGATTCTCAAGCTCAAGCTCACGCCCAAGCCACGAGACAGCTCCCTTGAATTGCACATCCAACGAGGTGTGCGAAGCAAAAAGAGTCGCCTCTGCGCAAAAGACCTGCTTCATTACATCATGAAACCAGTCCAGCTTTGCAGGCAGCTTTGCTTCAATAGCCAACGGATGATGGGTCAGAATAAACTGCGCCCCCCATTCAAGGGCTGAGGAAACAACCTGCGGCAACGGATCAAGGGCCACGGCAATCTTTGCCACATCTCTTTCCGGTCCCGCTATCTGAACACCGCAATTATCCCAAGGGGCAGCAAACCCCGAAGGAACAAGTGACTCGATCCTGCTGATAACTTCTGCTGTCTTCATAACGGTCACCATATACCCACTTACGCGGTCGCTCAATGCCGCACAGGGAAGATGTTCAATTATTTCCGCTCGTAATCAACTTCAACACATCAAAATACAATAAAATAATATGCTCCCGCAAGGGCTGTCCCCCGGGAGCACAACTGCTTTCTTAGGTTAGAAAGCGTAAAGATTCTGGATTATTTTTTGATATGCATCCATATGATATTAGTGGTGGGCCAACCAGGATTCGAACCTGGGACCATCCGGTTATGAGCCGGGGGCTCTGCCAACTGAGCTATTGGCCCGTTTCGCTAAGCGAGTCGAGCTTAATAGCCCAACAATTATCACCTTGTCAACACTTAAACAAAAATCAATTCCTCAAACAGGAGAATAACAACTAGCATAAAAACAAAACATTTAAAACCGATGCATTGCGAGTCAATGATCTTATTCTATCTCATTCTCACGAATATAGCGTATAACTGAAGTTGTTGAATACCCCGGTAACAGCGGCAAAGAAAGCACCTTTCCGCCACTTCCCTCAACAATATCACGTCCCACAATATTATCCACGGACCAGTCCCCACCCTTGATCAGCACATCGGGCTGCACTTTGTTGATCAGATTGTATGGTGTGTCCTCGTCAAAAAAGATCACATAATCAATGCAGGCCAGCCCGGCGAGGACAAAAGCACGCTGCTGCTGTCCGGTCACAGGTCTTTTTTCGCCTTTAATGGAGCGCACGGATTTATCGCTGTTCAGGCCGAGAATAAGCAGATCTCCCTGCTCACGGGCACGGGAGAGCAGATCCACATGTCCGGCATGCAGAATATCAAAGCAACCGTTGGTGAAAACAATTTTACGGTCAGCAGAAAAATCAGCCCTGATCTTTGCAAATTCATCAGCAGAGAGTATCTTGGGGCTGTTCAGTTCTATATTTAATTGTTCGGACAATGTATTATCTCCGGGAAATTATTTGATGCGCTTCGCGCTTTTTGATCAAAAGATTTTGCCTCCGGCGGCTTAAGACCTTTTTGAAAAAAGGTCTTAAGCATCCCAAAAACTTTTAATAAGGCTTCGCCGTGTTGCATGACAAACCGTCATAGACTTTAATAATCAGCAATCATAACTTGGCAAGGAGCAATCAGCTTGATCAACAACAAAATTACAATCCTGATCCTTGCCGCCCTGCCGTTCTATCTAAACGACTTCAACAATATTTTCATTAAACATGAACTGCTCTGGCTGGCAATTGACTATGGGGCGAAAATTATCCCACTGGGATTCCTGTTCTGTCTGCTGAAAAAAGAAACACTGAGCCGTGCGGACCTCGGCCTTGTGCCTTTACCCTTCAGACAGCTAATCTTCTGGACCATGGGCATAACAATTCTCGGCCTATGCCTTGATGAACCGGGCTTTGCACTCTGGTCCAAGTTGCTGCCGCCCCTGCGGCTGGGGTCTATCCCTATCAGCCCGGAATCACCGCTCTACACGCTGGACATGACTCTTGGCCTTGCGCTGGTCGCCATATCCGAAGAAGTACTCTTTCGCGGGTTTGCTTTCAGTGCCCTCAAAGAACGGAATTATTCCATCCACAAAATTTTCCTGATCTCAGCCCTGATCTTCGGCTTGATCCACTGGTCACAGGGGCCGGTCGCCATAATCGCAACCGCTATAACAGGATCAGGGCTCATGATCTGCATGTATTGCACAGGATCAATCTACCCGACCATCATCGCGCATTATGTGATTAATTATTTATCTTTTTCAGGAAAGGCTGTGGAATTTTGGGGGCTGTAAGATAAAAGCCCGCAATATTTTATAGTATTACGGGCTAATCTAGCACTATTTATCTAGCCACACGGCGAAGCCTAACAAAAAGTTTAGGAGAGTCCAGAGAACCCTTTCCAAAGGGTTCTTTGGTCCCCGAAGGGCCGCCGGAGGCATTCCTATGCCTTAGGCGATAAATTCTCAGAAGAACCGAGTACGATCAGCTCTACCCAATCGAGGGCGAAGCTGAGACATTCTTCCTCGTCATTAAGGATAGCCTGCTGGCGTTCCTCAGAAATATCAAGACGGGAGAATACGTTCATGTCCTTGATGAAATTCATGAAATTATCCACCTGATAAAGGGCGAGAAAAACCATGTTCAACTTGCGCTCATCAAGAACGACTCCGGCCTTACGGGCACGGTTCATGATACGCATGTAGCGGTCATTAACTTCGTTGTATGGTTCAAGACCCTGATCTTTAAGCCATTCATCGCTGGTCCAAGCCTTATCTTCTTCAAATCCGCGACAGTGCCGTTCCTGCACGATGAAAAACTGCTCAATAGTCTCACCCTCCTCGCTCATGCGTGAAGCACGGCCAAGAGGATAGGTACGACAGGCACCGGGACGGTTTTCGTAAATGGAACAACCTTCATCACGTACGAAAGGACAGCTGCGCTTGGCATTGTCGAGCATGCGCAACTTGCACATGGGAAAGCCGACACTGGGTGTACGGGTGATCTCTGCATGGTTGTGAATAAATTTCTTGCTATCGTGCCCCAGCCCTTTGCGCAGACGGAGTACATCGTAAGGGGTGAGCATCAGATTGAGGTCACCGCAACAGGCGTTGAAACAGCGAACTCCCGGATGACAGGCAAAGCCGAAAGTCTTACCGGGTTCAAGTTCAGGCAGATTATTAAGAAAATCTTGGGTTTGATCGTGGTCGGACATGGCCCTCTCCCTGTATTTGTCTATCCGGCCAGAATCCCCTTCCGCACCAGATACTGCATCTTTTTATCAAGGTCGGACTGAAGAAGCCTCTCTCCATCAGCCATTATCTGCAATATTTCGCTCCGCGGATGCATGGCCTGCATTTTGTATTTATTACCCAATGCATTGCCTTTCTGTGCTTCATTGCTGTAACTGGCAAAACCGGTCCGCTTGCGGTGCAAGATGTGCAGATGTCCCTGATAAACAGGATATTCACCCTTCAGGCAACTGCGCAAATCATGCTCCAGATCGTCATACTGCGACGGAGAAAGGAACAGGGAAAAGCCTCCGTTGTCAAGCAGCTTCTGTGTCCTGAACAGATGACAACACCCGGTAACCGAACCGCAGGGGCGCATGAAATCAAAATATCCGCTGTCTAAAAGATAGAGATGCAGGTCCGAACAACGAAACGGATTAGGCGCAATCTTGGTCAAATCAACTTCCGGCCCCTCGCCTTCATCACCCACAGGCTGGATGACATGCAAATCCACGGACTGCATTACTGCCGGAGCGGCATGATCCAAGACCTTACAACCCCAGACCCCGGCTTCGGGATAAGCATCAACCGCCGCACCAAAACGGGAAATCCAATCCGGCTGCACTTCGACGTCATCATCAAGGTAGACCGCAAAATCACATTCCTGAACCTGTGGTTCCTTCATGAGCCAATTGCGGGCAGCGGCAGCTCCTACGTTTACAGGCAGATCAATGCGCACCATCTGCTTACCGAACTCGTACTGCCACTTGTTAATGATCTCGGCTGTTCCGTCTGACGAGCCGTTATCAAGCATAAAAATTGTAGCCCCGTGCAGCTCGGATGCGTGTAAAGAAGCAAGGGTCGCATCCAGTTCTTCAGCCTTATTAAAGCAGTAAAGAAGAATAGCCAGACTTCCGGGCAAAGGAACAGTTTTCTCGTCCAGCCCGCAAGCCAGATCATGCAAACGCATGGCTTCTGAAACCCGCCACGGCTGCCCATCCACAGCCCCGGCAAGAATTGACGTAGCTGTTTCGCGCTCATCCAGCTTAAGAGCAACTGAAGCAACAAGATGGGCAATATTATGCAAACCGAATACATCAGAAGCGGACATAAGCAGCGGAAAAGCTTCGGCAGCATTGCCGCCCATGTAATGAAAAAAAGCTCTACTAAGATTGATTGCCGGGATGATCTCAGCTGGGAATTCCCCGGACAGAAGCTCCTGTCCGAATTTAAAATCCGCAAAAGCCCCGGCATGAACCAAGCCCTGCTGTATCCAGAAGAGATTGCCCGGTTCCTTTTCAAGGGAAGAAAGAATGTACTTTTTTACCTTTTCATCATCCCGCTTAGATACGATGCGCATAAAATAGGAGAGATTCGCGGGCTTATCCCACAGGGCAACAATGCCCTTAAGGCAAGAAGATACTGAGGCAGGAAAAAGTGGAAGCAAGCCTTCGATCTGGGCCAGCTGTGCAGCCATATTTCCATCCAGAGGATTAGATACATAGGCCGCTAACAACAATTCAACGCCCAGCTGCGGATCGGACTCCAGAGCGTGCACTCCGATTTCAAAAAGATGTTTCGCCCCCACAGAACCGATCAAGAGCTTGCGGCGCACAGGCTCGTGCATATCAGACCAGTAAGTATCGCTGTAAAGTTTGCCCATGTATATTCCCTTCTCACTAACGGATGGATAATTTCCAACCCACGTTAACCAAAAGGCATATGATCCACAACACCCCAAGTAAAAAGGGAAGAGCTTCAAATCACTCTTCCCTTCATGCATAGCCAATATGGCACTAAAAACTACTTCTTAATCAACCCGTCAATATCCGGCAAAGCAATCTGTGGTTTGTCTCCAGGCAAAGAGGAGTAGACTTTCAGCAAAGACTGAGCCTTGGCTGTGCTGGACATGAAAGAACGCACGATCCTGCGGTTCAGACGCCCCATTTCACTGCGCAATTCCGCATCTCCAATGAGCTTCTTCATACTCGCAGCTAAAGCTTCGGTATCTTCCACTTCACATAGAAAACCGTTAACCCCGTCGCGGATAAGTTCGCCTGTTCCGCCAGCATTGGTGCAGATGGCGGCCAGCCCGCACTCGAAAGCTTCCAGCAGGGTGTTAGGCATGGATTCCTGACGCGAACTCATGACGTAAATATGCGAGGTCGCCAGCAGTTTGACCACTTCCTCATGGGAGATGTAACCGGGACACTCAATACGTTTCAGAGTTGCCGCAGAAGCAACATCACGGTAGGCGGAAAGGTCTTCCATGCCCACGGCAATAAAACGCACGCCTTCGCACTTATCCTGCGCAAGAAGACGGTCTACGGACTTGATGAAAACATCCGGCCCCTTGGCATGACCCTCATTACCCACGTAGATGATGGAAGTTTCCGCTGCCCGTTTAGGCTTGCGGCCCCCGCCCACAAAGGAATTGTAGACCACCTGCGCCCGCTTAGGCAGAACTCCATGCTTGAGCAGAACTTCACGGCTCTTGGCTGAATTGCAGATATATCCGTTACCGATGAGCGAAAATATCGGTGCCAGCGGATTGGGCTTGTAGATAACGCCCCGGTTAAAGAAAAGTTTGAATTTGCGCCCGCCCAGCAATGACAATCCCTTGGAAATGCAACCGATCTTGACCGCGCGGTTGTGATAGGTATGGACCACATCCACCTGATGCTCTTCAATTACATGGGACAGAAAAGTTGCCGCAGTGAGCATGTTCTTGAAATCATCCAAAATGATAACTTCCACGCCCAGCTCTTCCAGTTCCGGGATGAGCTTGGAACCGGGAGCCAACACAGCAACTACGCCAAGACCGGCCTGACGCATGGCCCGGGCACTGTTGATAAGCTGCCTGCTGCCGCCGGAAAGCTTTTCCGTATCGGTGATGTAGAGCACCTTGCCGATATCATTGCGTTTGGTGAAAAATTTGAAGCAGACCATAGCTGAAGCTTCATTGGAATACATGAGCAACCGTTTCTTGATCCAAGCGACGTCCTTACTGCTGCCTACACCGATACGGTTGATACGCATGGGATCGGTGCCAAGCATGTTTGCGGAACGCTCAAGGGTGAAGGTCCCGGAAAATCCGGCTGCGGCGGCTTCCTGCATTCCAATGGAGTCAAAATCGCCCCACGGCCAGCAGAAGAACTGACGGCGCGCGCCATTAATTTTTTTAATCTTATCGAGACTGCGTTTGAAATCTTCGCGGATAAACTTGCGCCTTTCATCATCAGAACGACGCTTGAAAGAGACTTTGCCCTTGCGAAACTGAGGCCATAATCCGTTATAGGCGAACGCGCTGCCGTAATCAAAAGTAGGCAGTTCAGGATTAAATTTGCGATAAACAGCCCATGTGGACCAATGGGAATCTGCGGAAAAATTTCCTTGGAAACGAAAATCTTTAAAGCAGCCCTGATGACGACAGGTGTGGGCGTAGACTTCCATGCCCTTATCATGAACCAGCGATTTGAGTTCCGCCTCGTTCATGAACTGGGAATTGTCGTTTTCAGAAAGTGCCCTGATGAAAGAATCACGCATGGGCAAAATTTCTTTAACGTCCTCCCCGGACCTGATCTTACCCTTGTCGATAAAATCGCTGACCGCAAAAAAGATCCCGGTCATACCCCGCTCTTCCAGCAGGGGTACCACGTTGATCCAATTGCTGATGTGGCAATCATCAAAAGTGAGCACCACATAATTATCGTCAATGGGTTTGCGACCCATGCAGATTTCAAAAAGATGTTCAGCGGTGATGGTCTTGAAGCCCATCTCCAGCATCATATCAAGATGAGAAGCAAAGGTGGCAGGGGAATGACCGTCTTCTTCACAGACGGCATGATAGCAAAAAACAGGGACACTCTTACCGAGCATTAGACAACTCCGAAACGCTTCTATGTCAACAACCCTCCCCCCGTAAGACAGAGGGAGGGAGATCAATTACATTTGCAGGCGGAAAGTCTCAGTGGACAGTTTCCGTTCGAGTCGTCTTGCCACGAGACTCATCAGGTAGCAACAAATAAAGTACAAAAATGCGACGGTGGTATAAATTTCAAAGGGATAGACCATGAGTCTGTTGTTCAATCCCTGAGCAACAAAAGTCAGCTCCAGAACACCGATAACAAAGGCCAACGAGGTATCTTTGAAGATGGCGATGAACTGGCCCACAATGGCCGGGAGCATCTGCTTCAGGGCCTGCGGCAGAATTATCTTGCGCATGGCCTGCCAGTAGGTCAGCCCGGTTGAGACCGCAGCCTCAAACTGTCCGGGAGGCAGATTCTGAATACCGGAACGGACGATTTCAGCCAGATAGGCCCCGGTAAAAACAGTCAGGGCGATTGTAGCCGACCAGAATACATTCAGGAAATGCCCGGTCAGGATGGGGATAAAGAAATAAATCCAGAAAATGACCATGATCAGCGGATTTCCGCGAATAAGCTCAATATACAGGGTGGACGGAATCAGGAAGAGTTTATTCTTGGAAGTACGCCCGACACCCACAATGAGTCCGATAAAGAAACTTACCGAAATTGCGATCACCGACATGATGATGGAGAAGGACAAACCGCCCAGTCCCCAGAGAATTTCATTGGGATCACCTTGGGGAAATCTCCACCAGAGTAAGGTCCCGATGTTGTCTGCAATGACCTGAAAATTAAACTTGGAAATACCATAAACAGCGGAAAAAAGTAGAAAAGCCAAACAGATCAGAAAAGTCGCTTTCCAGATAAAACCGAACACCTTGGACAGTTTAGCCAGAAAAGCCTTGCGCGCAGCCTGTGCCCGGGAAAGGTTGAAATCATCCTGGCGCTTGCGTTTCATCCTGCGGTGCATTTTTGCCACAAAAGCAAACGGGGCTTCAAAGGGCCAGAAAAGCAGGTGCGCAAACTTATGCCCCATGGTGCGATCCTTAACCGGAACAATCTGCAACTTCCAGTTTACGAGAGTCAGGAGACCGGCAATGGTCAGGGACAAGGAAAGATAGACAACCGTGGCAGCGGTGGTTGCTTCAAAGCCTTTAAAGGTCATGCCCTCAATCTGCTGCGAGGCCCAGCAAAGCTCAGGAACACCCACGACCATAGCCAGCGACGAGTTCTTCATGTTGTTAAGGAACTCACTGCCCAGCGGCGGGATAATGGCCCTGAAGGCCAGCGGCAGGACAATCTTGGTCAGGGTCTGAAACGGGGTAAGTCCTGATGAATAGGACGCTTCCAGCAGCCCTTTAGGAATGGACTGGATACCGGCGCGGATAACCTCAGCCATAAAGGAACTGGTGTAGATGCCGAGTCCCACAGTAGCGGCAAGCATCTCGAAATTTTGGTCAAAAAGAAAATTACGGATTCCTTCAGGCAAACCCATGGGCAATGCGAAATACCAGAAGAAAAGCTGCACCAGCAGCGGTGTGTTTCTGAAAAACTCAACATAACAGGTACTGAAATAATAGACCGGCTTGAACTGCGAGAGCCTCCCCAATCCGAAAAGAATACCGAGTCCCAACGCAATAGCGGAACTCATGAGCGAAATACTGACCGTCAGGTTCAACCCGGTGACGAGCATACCGCCCAGCACTTCACCGTAAGAAGGGTCCTCTTTATACAATACCGACCAATCGAATTTGTAGCCGAAGTCGAAGACCCAGCCAAAATAGTAGACCAGTATAGCGGTCACAGTGGCGAGGCATAAATACTGAACCCAAGTTTTTTCCAGATAGCGATTGATCATTGCAGAAACTTTCTCTTTGTCTTCAATTTTAAAAGTGGCGGGGCCACGGGACCCCGCCTGTCTAGCATATCAAAAGAAGCCTAGGGCCACATTTCGATTTTTTCAGTAAGGGGGAAGTAGTACTTGGTATCGGGACCGTACCACTTGTTGTAGATCTTTTCGTAAGAACCGTCTTTCCACATATCCTGAAGGGTGAAGTTAACGGTGTCGCGGAGCTTGGAATCATCTTCAACCAGACCGATGCCGTAAGGCTCGTTGGAGAAGAAGTCACCAACCAGTTCGTATTTACCGGGAACCTGTGCGGAGTAGCCGAGCAGGATGGTGGAGTCAGTGGACCATGCGTCTACGCGACCCATCTGCAAAGCCTGAAAGCACTCGGACTCTTTCTGGTAGGAGATAACTTTAGGAGCAGCATCGCCAAGTTCCTTGAGCAGGTTCTTAACGTTAAGCTCGGAAGTAGTACCCTGCATAACAGCAACTCTTTTGCCTACGAAATCCTTGAGGGTGGAGAACTTGCCTTTAGGAGCAAGCATCTTCTGACCGTCGAAAAAGTAGGTGATGGAAAAGTCGATGGAATTATCGCGGGAGCGCTTGTGAGTCATGTTGGAAACGGAAATGTCAATGCGACCCTGCTGGAGGAAACCGATACGGGTCTTGTTGCTGACAGGAACCTGATCAATTTTCACGCCCATGCGTTTTGCGATTTCGTTAGCGATATCAACGTCAAAACCAACCCATTCTTTCTTGGCGTTGTAGAACGCACCGGGAATGGAGTCAGTCATGATACCGACACGGATAACCTTGTCTTTCATGATTCTGTCATAGGTGGCACCTGCAAAAGCAGTTGCAGCGAAAGCCATAACCAGAGCGGCTGCGAGAGCCAAAATCATAAACCTTTTCATTCTTTCCTCCTGCGTGGAAATAGACAAAGAGTATACAAAAGAGCGATCCCCGACACCGGAAACCGCAAGCTTCCTGATACTGAGCCTGTAAACACATATTTACAGGCAATCACCTCACTATATACACCCACCCTATTAAAGGTGGGGAATTACCTAATGCGAAAGGATCTTGCTCAAGAAGAGCTTAGAACGCTCATGCTGAGGATTGTGGAAGAACTCTTCCGGGGTATTTTCCTCAATGAGGGAACCCTCATCCATGAAGATGACCCGATCCGCAACCTCGCGGGCAAAGCCCATTTCGTGGGTGACGCAGACCATGGTCATGCCTTCGCGGGCCAGAGCCTTCATTACATCCAGAACTTCGTTGATCATTTCCGGATCAAGAGCGGATGTGGGTTCGTCAAAAAGCATGATGTTAGGACGCATGGCCAGACCTCGGGCAATTGCCACGCGCTGCTGCTGCCCCCCGGAAAGCTGGGAAGGATAGTCTCCGGCCTTGTCCGGGATATTGACCTTGGAAAGAAGTTCCATGGCCAGATCTTCGGCATCTTTGCGTTTCATATTCCGGACCATGGTCGGTGCGAGTATAATATTTTCCAAAACCGTCATATGCGGATAGAGATTAAAGGACTGAAAGACAAAACCGATCTCCGCACGCAGCAGGGGCAAGTTTACTCTCGTTCCATTCACATCCATATCTTCTACAAATATTTCACCTTCCTGAATAGGTTCAAGACGGTTAATACAACGAATCATGGTACTCTTGCCAGACCCGGAAGGTCCGCAGACAACAACTACTTCGCCTTTTTTAATATGAAGGTTAAGATCCCTCAAGGCGTGATAGTCACCGTAGTATTTATTAACATTGTTAAACTTTATCACTTTTGTACAAATCCCGTAAAAAAATTGTTCTAAGCTCAAAAAAAACGGGTACCAAATGGAACAAAATTCGGCAAGTCCACCCTCATTTTGGATGAACTCTTCTTTTTTTAGCGTTTCGCGAATTATCTATCTTACGAAAAGTCATTTTTGTTAAAAACATGCCTGTTTTTTCCTATAAAAACCAACTCCACACAATATTGTTGATTTCGAAAATCGAAATTATTTTTAACTTTCTTGCGTTTTGATCATAATAATTCCTTTCTAATCAATATGAAAGAAAGCTGATAAATCCGCAACCCAACCTTTAAATCGTCTTGATTCTAAAGGATTTCATCCATGAGAGACAGAAATACAGCATCTCAAAATTGCTTATTTGTGCTGTTTTGCAGTTTTAGCCTTAATTTATCGGCCTTAATAATATATATGTAGTTGAAAAGGTTCTCACTTAGATATATGGAATCTACATGCCTGAGAGTACATTACTATTCATAGCCGAACCCCAGTCCGTGACGTCCGTGTTTTCCCCGCTTAAAGAAGCGGGGTTTCAAGCTGGACTGGCCGACAATCTTGCCGGAGCGGTCAATTTTATCAAAAAGTCAAAACCGTGCCTTATTTTTACAAGGCCGATTATGCAGGGCTATTCTGCTCAGGCACTTCTGGCCGAAGCTGTAAATATTGAAAATTTCCCACCCGTGGTGATCTTTTCCCGCAACGGTTCCGCTGACGAGGCCCAAAAATTCATGGAGCTTGGTGCCCGTGACTACTGGCTGGAGCCGCTTTCATGGGAAAAGATAAAACTCATGCTTCCCGATGAAAAACCATCATCCATGCCCGCCCCGGACCAGCTTGGCACGACAGAAAAAAATGCCGAGTCAAAACAGAAGGGAACTCAGGGACGCTACCAGATCATCGGGCAGCACCCGGCCATGGCCCGCGTTCTGGGTCTTGCCAAGCAAGTGGCTAAATCCAAGGCCACAGTACTTATTTCAGGTGAATCAGGAACTGGTAAGGAGATGTTCGCCCGTTTCCTGCACCACCATTCTGACCGCAACGACAAGGCTTTCGTAGCCATCAACTGTGCCGCACTACCTGAGCACCTGCTGGAATCAGAACTTTTCGGACATGAGAAAGGAGCATTCACCGGAGCTATCAATCGCAAGCTCGGTAAATTCGAACTGGCTTCCGGCGGAACCATCCTCCTTGATGAAATCACTGAAATGGAACTGGGACTGCAAGCCAAGCTGCTCAGAGTTTTACAGGAAGGTGAAATAGACCGCGTGGGCGGAGTGGAGACCGTAAAGGTTGACGTGCGCGTACTGGCGACCACCAACCGGGCTATTGAAGAAACCGTCAAGGAAGGCAAATTCAGGCAGGACCTTTTCTACCGCTTGAACGTCATTCCGCTCAAACTTCCGGCCCTCGCCCAGCGCGGGGAAGATATCCTTTTACTGGCAAAATTTTTCGTAAACAAATACTGCACAGAATACGGCCTCGCGCCCCTCGCCTTTTCCGAGGAATCAGTGAAATGGCTGCTGGATTATGAATGGCCCGGTAACGTGCGTGAATTGCAGAATCTCATGGAAAGGGCAGTACTTCTGGCTGGCGCAGGTCCCATTGAATCCAAACATTTCCTCAATGATCCAGACGCTTGGATGCCGGATGAACCGCATATAGGTGACGGAGCCCCCCCAGAGGATAATCAGCCTGCAACCGCAGACGGCATAGCAGCCGAATTCGGAGTCATGCCCATTTCCGAAATGGAAAAAAAGCTGATCATCAAAAGCCTTGACCAGACCTCCGGCAACCGTACCAAGGCCGCCGAATTGCTGGGCATATCAGTACGAACTCTGCGTAACAAGCTTAATGATTATAAGAAGCAAGGGCTGGATTTGTAGGATTCTTGCCCAAGAAACCATCCGTCTATAATTTCGACCGCGACCTTTTCCCCGCACTCCATATGGGCAAATCCGGGCAGACATAAATTAAGAGATTCAGACAATTCGCCAAGACAATCCAGATGTAATTCCACGTGAGTCTGTCCTCCGGTGTAAATACTGCGCTTAGCTGTACAGGATATCCCCTTCTCCCCCGGTTTTACCCAACCACACTTGAGGGCACAAAAACCCTTCTGCCCAGTTTCGGCATCGTTGTGACGAGCACTGAACACATAATCGTCAATTAGAAGCTCACATTCTCCAGCACCGGTTCTGCCAACTTGTACCGGAATAACAGACCCGTTACCTACGAACCGAGCAACACCCATCGTTGCCGGACAATCATAAAGTTCCTGCGGGGAAGAAAACTGCACAATATGGCCAGCATCCATAACCGCAATACGGTCAGCAATTGCCATGGCCTCGGACTGGTCATGAGTGACGAAAAGCATAGTCGCCTTAGTCTTTTCGTGAAAAGATTTAAATTCCATGAGCATGGATTCGCGCAGATGCACATCAAGATTTGCCAGCGGCTCGTCCAATAACACCACATCCGGGGCCATAATCAGGCAGCGGGCCAAAGCAACTCTCTGACGTTGCCCGCCGGAAAGATCCGCAGGATTGCGTTCGCCCATGCCGGAAAGCCCTACAGATTCAAGAGCAACGCGCACTGCGGAGTCAAGAACACTACCTTTCTTGCCTTTTATTTTCAGAGGATAACCAATGTTCTCAGCCACATTCATATGCGGCCATAAGGCGTAAGACTGGAAGACAACACCCACATTGCGATTCTCTGGGCTGACATGAATTGCACCGGAAGAAAAAACATGTTTCCCGGCCCGGACCAGACCGGAATCAATTTCTTCAAACCCTGCCAGCACGCGCAAAAGAGTCGTCTTTCCGCAACCGGAAGCACCGAGCACGGAAACAAGCTCTCCGTCGTTGATGTTCAAGGACACATGATCAAGGGCGATAGTATCCCCGTAACTCTTAACAATATTTTCAATTACAACTTCAGCCATTTAACCATCCGCAAATAGTAAAAATTTGATTAGTCCTGCCACGGAATCACACCTTTAGGTGCTTTGTGCCCAATAAGAGAAAGTATGGTCATCAAGATCAGAACTGCCATAATGACCAGAATGGAAACCGCCGAAGCCAGCACAGCGTTACCGCTCTCGTCAAGATTGAAGATAACCACGCCCAGCGTTTCAGAACCGGAAGTCCAAAGCAGCACGGAAACAGTCAGTTCATTAAATGCAGCCAAAAATATGAAAAGCCCCCCGGTAGCCGCAGCAGGCAGAATCAAAGGCACGATGATATCTTTCATGCGCCGTAAAAAACCGGCCCCGCACATCTGAGCAGCTTCTTCCAACACCCGGTCAGTCTGGGCAAACCCACCAATCACAGGGCGTAACCCCATAGGCAGAAAGCGGGCCAGATAAGCGACAAGTATAATCCAGACCGTCCCGTAAATGCTGATACCGAAGATTGGCTTGAGAAACAGCAAAATACAGCCGATAGCCAACACTACTCCGGGTAAGGCATAAGGAAGTTCCATTAGCGGGCTAATAAACCGGAGTAACGAATTCTTCTGCCAGACCAGAAAATAACCCAGCGGAATCCCGACAAGGCAAAGAATCACTGCCGCGCCCCCCGCGAGGGAGAAACTATTGATAAAGGCTCGCGTGGTTGCGTCATGCTCGAAAAGCACATGAGCATAGTTGGAAAAGGTCATGGTTTCACTAGTTAATTTCACTCCGAAGGAAGGAATCAACGAAGAGAAAAACAATGCGCACAGTGGAACCACGAGTATCAGCAGGATGACCAGCCAGCTCACGGACTCAGCCAGACCGCGAAAATTACCCAAACGGTACTTGAGCAATTCTGAAGGAGCCCCCACAAGACGGTAATCCCTACGGTTCAGCATATATGACTGAAGCAAGATACCGAATAAAGCCAGCATACTGATCAACACCGAAAGGGAAGCTGCTTCGGCAATAACCTCTGGTCCGAACATAGCTAAGCGCTGATAGATAAGTGTGGTCAAAACCGTGTATCCAGCGGGAATGCCAAGCATGGCCGGTATACCGAAATTGCCGATACAAGAGACAAAAGCCAAAGCCATTCCAGCTGTCAAAGCCGGGGTCATCAAAGGCAGGACAATGTCACGCAAGACGCGCCCATTACCGGCACCGCACACCCGCGCGGCCTCAACCATTTCACGGGGCATGGCAGATAACCCGGCCTTAAGCGAAAGAAATATGAGCGGAGCCTGCTGTATGCCTAGCAATAGAATTATCCCGAAAGGGGAATACATAGGGTGAGGAGTTCCCGGAGCGGGAGCAATTCCCAGACAGTTCAACAGAACGCTGGACGGTCCGAAGAGCTGAATCCAAGATAAGGCTGTGATCTGCGGTGGGATCATCATGGGCATCATGAAACAAAAAGTCAGAGGCTTGCGAAAGCGGATATCAGTAAGCCCCACCAATAACCCCATGGCCGAACCGAGCACGGTAGCAAGCACAGTAGCACATCCGCCCACAAAAAGAGTATGCCGGAAGGCTTTCCAAGTGCCGGACTCATCCATAATTTCCCGCAGCACATCAAGGCTGAAGGAACCATCCGAAACCACAGATTCGAGTAATAAACGGACGGTGGGCATCAAAGAAAGGATGCACACAGATATAAATACCGGAAGAAAAATTGCGAGACCGCTATCCCGGGCCGGGAGTACCCCGGCCCGGACGGCTTTACTTAAAATCATGAATTAACCACCAAAGACCTTGACGAATTTTCTTTTGCTCTTCTTATCCTGAGCAAGGGCTTTTGCAGTATCAAGATCCATAAGTTTGATCTTCGCGGGAAAACCTTCAGGTGGTGTAACACCAGACTTGGCAGGCATGAAGCCCTGTGCGGAAGCAAGTTTCTGACCAGCATCGGAAAGCAGGAAATCAACAAACTTCTTCGCGCCTGCGGGGTTTTTGGCAGTTGAAAGAATAGCAACAGGTTCGGTCACTGCGCTGGCTCCTTCTTCAGGAATTATAAAAGTTACCGGGGAACCTTTAATCTTGTTGCGAATAGGCAGGAAATCAATGCAGAAACCATACAATTTTTCGCCACTAGCAACAGCTTTGAAGGTCCCGCCGTTCCCCTTGCTGTTTACTGCGCCGTTTTCAGATAATTTTTTATAAACATCCCAGCCGAGTTCTGAATTCTGGGTCAAGGTATGCATATGCACCGCAGCCGCGCCGGAATAAAGAGGGCTGGGCATGATCACAAGGTTCTTTGCTTCAGGACGCTCAAGGTCCTTTATGGATTTTGGTTTGAAAGGAGCTTTGTCGTTGTAAACAATTCCGGTACTGATAATTTTGGTACTGAAGTAGCTATTATCTTTATCGTAAAGTTTCTTATCATACCCTTTAACCGGGGCATCCTTGTATGCCAAGAGGCGTCCTTCTTTCTTCAGACCTTCCATAGTCACCATATCGGCGATAAGAATAACATCAGGGCGGGGATTATCTGCAGCAAATTCAGCACGCAATTTGTTCATCAGCGCTGTGGTGCCTGTTCTGGTCCATTCTACATCAATACCGGGATTTATTTTCTTGAAAGCTTCCACTGTCTGCTGGGCATCCTGCTCAAGCTGGGATGTGTAAACGACAAGCTTTTCACCCGCATGGACAAAAGAACTTACGCAAAATACGGCTACGAGAGCCAACAATACGATCTTTTTCATAACTCACTCCTGAAACTGGATTTAAGAACATTTAAAATGCAACTCATCTAGAGCAGAAATTTCAACAGCGAGTGTCACGATATAGAAGCATTACGGAAACATCAACGTGTCATCTTGATAATATAAACAATAATGTAACCCAGATTCTATGCCAAAAAAAAGGGCAACCCGTTTCCGGACTGCCCTTCTTAATTCTATAATTTTCTGTAACTAATCTGCGGTAATAACTTCCAATCCGCCCATATAAGGACGTAGAGCTTCGGGAACCAGAATGGAACCGTTTTTCTGCTGGTAATTTTCCACTACGGCAACGAAAGTACGTCCCACGGCAAGGCCGGAACCGTTCAAGGTGTGAACGAACTGCTTTTTCTTGCTGTCTTTGGGCTGAAACTTAATGTTAGCACGACGGGCCTGAAAATCTCCGCAGTTGGAGCAGGAAGAAATCTCACGTATTTCGCAGCCATACCTCTTTCCGAAATAGAGAAAAAGCTGATAATCAAAAACCTCAACCAGAGCTCCGGTAACCGCACCAAGACCACCGAGCGGCTTAGCATCTCAATACGAACTCTGCGTAACAAGCTTAATGATTATAAAAAACATAGGCTGGTCCGTTTTTAATTACTCAAATCATGATGCAATAAGAAAATCAAATTACTCCCGAATGACAACACTCCAAAACATCCTATTATAATTTTGTTACATTTTATAGCTCCACATTGAATAAAGAACACTACAAATATAACTATCAGAGCCAATATCACTCAAACTTATATCCAGAAGAGGAAAACCATGGTTCTAACAAGCATCAAAGGTAAACAGATTTTTGGCTTTGGCATGTTGGTCTTATTACTCATAGGTGTCGGAATAACCGGATATTACGAAACAACACGTAACGGCGACCGGATTTCTCAATTAGGCACAGAGTGCGTTCCGCTGATCAAGTTAACCAAAGACCTGCGTATACATGCTTTAAACCATCGGCGTTACGAAAAAGATATATTCCTCAACATCGGCAAACCTGAAAAACAAGCTAAGTATGTTAATAAATTCAATCAAGAATCAGACATTTTACTACAAAAACTAACCGACCTCAAAGCTATGATGAAAACTATCCCAGAACTAGCTGATCAGATCGAAACAACGATTGAGCTTGAAAAATCATACCTAAAATATAAGTCAGGACTACTCGAAATTTATAAAGTTTTGAAAGTTAACCTATCTCTCACCCCGCAAAAGGCAAACAGCATGATGAAGCCATTTAAAAAAAATGTCTATGCATTTGAAAACGCGGCCAAAACAATAGAAAAACGGGCAACAACACTTATCGGAAGCGTTACCGCAGCCTCCCTTGCTGACTCAAAAACAGCTTCTCTGGTCACCATGTCCTGGGTTGCATTCGGCCTCATAATGGCCATTATCCTAGCCGCCTACATTCTCAGATCTACATTAAAACCTTTGAATCGATTAACCCGCTATTCTTCCACTATAGCTGAGGGACACCTCGAAGCAACACTGAACGGAAAATATGGTGGAGAGCTTGGCATTCTTAAGAAAAGCATTGAAAAAATGATCCACACGGTCATGAGAAAAATGACTGAAGCAGAAACTGAAGCAGCCAAAGCAGCTCAGGCAACAAAAGAAGTTACTCAGGCCAAAAACGAAATGGAACTGCAAACTCAAAAGGCAGCCCAGGCACAGAGCAAAGCCCTAATCTCTGCAGCAGAACGGCTGACAATCATTACTGACAAAATCCAAAACGCAACATCCACCCTCTTCAATCAGGTAGACATGGTCCGGTCCGGGGTCAGCACCCAGCAAGACCGAACAAATGAGACAGCAACATCCATGGAGCAAATGAACGCGACCATACTCGATATCGCCCGCAATGCCTCAGCCGCTGCGGAGCAGGCACAGGAGGCACAAAACAAAACTCAAGTTAGTACACATATCGTAAATGAAGTATCCGAATCTGTCCGTAAAGTGAGCAGCCTGTCCGAGCAGACATTGAACAGCATCAATGTCCTTGGCACACAAGCCGAAGACATCGGCAGTATCATGGGAGTAATCACCGACATCGCGGATCAGACCAACTTACTGGCACTCAACGCTGCCATCGAGGCGGCACGGGCAGGTGAGGCTGGACGTGGTTTCGCAGTTGTTGCGGATGAAGTGAGAAAATTGGCAGAAAAAACCATGAATGCTACCAAACAAGTCGGCGATGCAGTTAAAAATATTCAATCCGGCACTTTTCAATGTGTAAACGAAATGCAGAAAGCTACGAACAATGTCCAGGTAACCACAAACCTTGCCGTCGATGCAGGACTTGCTTTGGAAGAAATACTGGATCTGGTCGAACGCAATTCAGATCAAGCTCAGGCAATTGCCACTGCAGCCGAAGAGCAATCCGCTGCCAGCACTGAAATTAACAACTCAGCAGAAGACATTACTAACATTGCATCTAATATTAACACGGGCATGTCCCAAGCCTTGACACCGTTAGCAGAATTACAGGATCTGACCAGTGACCTCAGTAAGATCATCGCAGGCATGGCCGACGGCAAAATGACCACCATTGAAAGCAGGGCTTAGGCAAGACGAAAAGAATCTCCCGGAGACACAATAAGAAAAGGTCCGTTGAGTGACCAACGGACCTTTTTAATTATGACCATCATAAATAAAAACTTCTGCGAGAGGAATAAACCTAATCAGCGGTAATAACTTCCAATCCACCCATATAAGGCCGCAGAGCTTCAGGAACCAGAATAGAACCGTCTTTCTGCTGGTAGTTTTCCACTACAGCAACAAAAGTACGTCCCACGGCAAGACCGGAACCGTTCAAGGTGTGAACGAACTGCTTTTTCTTGCTGTCTTTGGGCTGAAACTTGATGTTAGCGCGGCGGGCCTGAAAGTCCCCGCAGTTGGAGCAGGAAGAAATCTCACGGAACTTGTCCTGACCGGGCAGCCATACTTCGATGTCATAGGTCTTCTTGGAGCCGAAGCCCATGTCGCCAGTGCACAGGGTGATGACCCGGTAATGCAGTCCCAGACGCTTGAGGATTTCCTCGGCGTGTCCGGTCATTTTTTCGAGATCATCAAAAGATTTATCCGGATGCGCAAAGCGAACCATCTCAACTTTGTGGAACTGGTGCTGACGGATCAGCCCTTTAGTGTCCTTACCGTAAGAACCTGCTTCGGAACGAAAACAGGGAGTCGGTGCGCAGTAAGCAACGGAAAGATCATCTTCTGTGAGCACTTCGTCACGGTGCAGGTTGGTCAGGGGAACTTCCGCAGTAGGGATCAGGAAATATTCCCAGTCCTCCAGCTTGAAGAGGTCCTCGGCGAACTTGGGCAACTGTCCGGTACCGAACAGGGAATCGCGATTTACAATGTAAGGGGGAATCACTTCGGTATAACCGTGATCCATGGTCTGAACATCAACCATGAAAGAAGTCAGCGCCCTTTCCAGTCTGGCACCCCATTTCTTGAGTACTGCGAAACGCGCTCCGGTCAACTTGGCTGCGCGTTCGAAATCAACACCGCCCAGCTCAACTGCCAGATCCCAATGTTCACGGGGAGTGAATTCAAATTCAGGTTTTTCGCCCCAATGACGGATGACCGGGTTGTCGTCCTCGGTTTTACCGAAAGGAACGGACTCGTCCGGCATATTGGGAACGGAAACAAGCCATTCACGTTCTGCGGTTTCTATATATTTGAGGTCTTCATCAAGGGCTTTGATTCTGCCTGAAACCTCACCCATACGGGCGATAATTTCTGAAGCATCGCCCCCTTCTCTTTTAATCTTGGCAATTTCGCCAGAAGTAGAGTTACGCTCGGCCTTGAGAGCCTCCACTTCCTGCAAGAGAGACTTGCGGCGGGAATCCAGCTCACTAAATTCATTAACATCGAGCTTGGAACCTCTTTTTTCGAGGCTTTCGCGAACTACATCCAGATTGTTCTGTACAAATTTCAAATCGAGCATTTCATTCTCCTGATATCATCTATATAAAAAAGGCTCGTCTCAAGCCATTGCCTGCGAAAAATCAGATCCTGACGGACGCAACACTAGTAGCTAATCTCAGCACACTAATAAAGGGTATTCTTGCATCAATTTGCATAAAATCCCTACAAATCATCAATTCCCATGCGCTTATTTCCATAAACACAAGCGATATTCGCATAAATCCCCACCAGAAGCAGCAGAGTCATCACGCTCTCCCCCCAGCAGGATAAAAGAACATATATCACGCTGGCGCACATGCCGAAACCCTGCAAACCTTTCTTCCAGCCCCACGGAGATTCCAACCAGTTACGTTCATGCTCAAGGGCTTTACCCACAAGCGAAAAAGGTGGGGTCGGCTCCGGCAGCTCCAGCATGGAAACAGCTATCCCGGCAATAAATGCCAAAATGAGAAATACGGATTTCACCCATAAGGCCATAAACAGCACAAGCAGGGAACCGAGCATGATAATCCAGTTCCAATGATTCTGGTGTCTTTTCCAGACAAAACTTGCAATATTTTTCAGGGCCATAGACTCATTCCGTTTCGGTTAGGCATAAAAAACAAAGTCTACCATTTCACTTCACAGTAAACAATATGTACCATCTGCCTCTTTAAATATTGCCTGAATCGGTATAACGTACCCGCATGATTGAAAGCATTGTACCATCTATCGGAAAAATTCTGGTTGAAAAAGGCTGGACTATGTCCACAGCAGAATCCTGCACCGGGGGCCTTGTGGCCGCTACCCTGACTGACTTCTCCGGCAGTTCTGCATGGTTCTCAGGGGCCATAGTAGCTTACTCCAATGAAGTAAAAATGGCCCAGCTGCATGTACCCGAAGCCGCCATCATGGAACACGGAGCAGTGAGTGAACCTGTTGTCCGGGCCATGGCTGAAGGAGTCTGCAAGACTCTGAACGTGAATGTGGGCCTATCCCTTTCCGGCATTGCCGGGCCAACAGGCGGCACCCCGGACAAACCAGTCGGCACAGTCTGGATGGGCTGGCACGTGAACGGCAAAACCTATGCTGAAAAGTTCATCTTCAGCGGCGATCGTATGAGTGTAAAACAGCAGAGCCTGCAAACCGTACTTGAAGAACTGCACCAGCTTCTGAAAAAGAGTTAACCGAAAATGAAAAAAACGCTCCTCCTGATCATTATTCTTGTCCTTTGCTGCGCAACATCCGGCTTATGCCGGGATTCCTTACGCTCCACTCTCAACCTGCACGGACAGCCGGGAAAGCATCAATCCGTACTTTTGGATGAATTCCGTCAAGCATGGGATGAAGTGCAAAATACTACCGGACCACTGACCATTGAAGGTGATGTACTCGGATACATGCAGGCATACGGAAGCACGAAGATTGACGGGGAAACGCAGAACGGCCACGAATACGGAGCCTTCAAAGCTCGGGTCAGGCTGCATTGGGAGCCAATCGAAGACGGGAAATTCCTCTTTCAGGTTCAGGGCGGCGTTTCAGACAAACACAGTAACCCTTCCAGTCGAGGTCTGGTACTATCGCCCCTGAACTCGCAGGCTTCGCGCACCAGCCCCGGCGGTGAAGCGTCCATTTCAGACGTGCTTTACACCCAGCACTTTGCTGATAAAAAAATGTTTGTATCCCTCGGCTGGACCGACCCGGAATCATTTATGGATGAAAACCGCTTTGCCGGTAACGGTCGCATCCAGTTCGTGAACTCCATGTTCAACAACGAACCAATATTTGACGCAATTGATACCAACCTGCCCATTGTCGCTGTGGGTTTCAACCCCGAAGAGCAGTTCAAGTTCACCATGCTGGCTCAGGCATCCACTTATGCAGGACGTCCGGGCGATCAACGGAAAGGTGACTTTGAAGATATGGCCGACAGTCCACTCATCGGCGGACAGCTGACATATTCGCCCAGTTTTGGTAAACTGAAAGGTAATTACCGCATCTTCGGCTGGACCAATACTTATGACCAGCCGCGCATTGACGGCAGTGAAGAATCAACAAACTGGGGTATCGCCTTTAACATGGATCAGGATATCACTGAAGACTTCGGAATTTTTGCCAGACTGGGCAAGGGTAACGGAGCGGTGAATAACATCACCTGGACATGGTCAGCAGGTACTCACTGGCAGGGTCCCATTCCCGGACGCGATGAAGATGTCTGGGGTGTTGCTGCTGGTGGGGTGCAGGGCAACAAGCATACCGCGAACAAGGATATGGAGTTCCATTACGAGACTTACTATCAGGTCAAGCTCACCGACAACTTTTCCATTGTCCCGGACCTGACCTACGTAAACAACTCCAATGCCAACAGTAATAATGATGATATATTGTTCGGAATGTTGAAATTCTTCTTCACTTTTTCCACACCCGGTTCATAAACACCTTAACAGGTTGGGATAACATGAAAAAGATACGCACATTTATCGCACACCCCTTGCCGGAGGAATGGAAGGAAAGAATTGATGAAGCATACGGCAGCCTGCGCGAGGGGCTGGAATCAAAGATTGCATGGGTAAAACCGGAAAACATGCACTTCACCCTCAAATTTCTGGGCTATGTCGAGGAAGACAAACTTGCCGAGGTGCAGGGACTACTGAAAAAAATCCCGGTTGTAAACTTTAAAATGACAGCCGCTGAAGCGGGATTCTTCCCGGCCCCCGAGAAACCGCATGTAATCTGGATCGGACTGGATCAGGGAGCAAAAGAAATCTGCTCCACCGCCGCAGCAATCGAATCAGGTTTGGCAAAGCTGGGTTTTGAGCCAAACAACAAATCCTGCCACGCCCACCTCACTCTGGGCAGAGTCAAAAAGATAGCTCAGGACGACTGGGCTGCACTGGCGGAAGAGATCAATGGGATTGATCTTCCTGACGCCGAAATCAACGGCTTCACCCTCTACAAAAGCGTACTCACATCTGACGGACCAATTTATTCTATTCTCCAAGAATACAAATAAAAAAGCGGGGCAATCCACTTGGATTGCCCCGCCATTTTCCTTCATCAAAAACTATTCCTAACTATTCAACTTCACATAATAAAAATTACGCCCGCGCTGAACTTTGAGCATGACCTTATTGTTCATACGGTAGCGCAGGAAGGAATCGAGGAAATCCTTTTGGGAATCCACACGGTGGTTGCCGATCTGGTGAATCTTATCACCGGGCTGAAGACCGAGCTTCGCGGAAGCACTGTTTTTGCGCACCTTGCTGACCAGCATACCGCGTCCACGGGAATCCTTATCCATAACCATGCCCCAGCGGGACCATGCCTGCGCCCGGACCTGCCGCGATTCAAGAGATTGCGGACGGACCACAACATTACGAATCTTGCCTTCGTGCAACACTTCAAGATCAACATCCTCACTGCGGGTCTGCACCCGAAGCAAGGCGAGATAACCGGACTTATCCTCTACCTCAATGCCGTTAATCTTGAGAACCACATCACCGGGTCTCAACCCCGCATAAGCAGCCGGAGTATCCTTATGTACATCGGTAACCAGCATCCCATAAACACGGGACAGGCCAAAATAGCTGGCCGCCCCCTGATCAAGATCCTGACCGCTGAGTCCCAGCCAGACCGGAGAAACCTTGCCCGAAGCAAGCAGTTCCTTAACCACCCGCTTAGCCCGGTTAATGGGGATGGCAAAACCAATGCCCTCGGCACGGGCCTGAATGGCGGTATTAATACCGATCAAGTCACCCATAATATTAAGCAGCGGCCCACCGCTGTTGCCGGGGTTAATGGCTGCATCAGTCTGGATGAAATCAGTGTACGCGCCCTCTTTTGATTTAACAGTACGCTTCAGCGCGGAAACCACCCCGGTAGTCACCGTGTGGGTGTAACCGAAAGGGTTACCGATAGCGATGACGGTCTCACCGATATAAATATCCGAGGAATCGCCCATGGCAACCTGCGGTAGATTGCCCGCACCCTTAATTTTAAGCACAGCAAGGTCAAAATCTGCGTCAGAGCCGACAATCTCGGCACTGTATTCTTCACCGCTGATGGTCCTGACTTTAATATCACTGCCGCCTGCCAAAACATGAGCATTGGTCAGCACCAGCCCCTTGCGTCCATTGATGATCACCCCGGAACCGGTAGCTTGCGAACGGTATTTACGTTTGCGGGTCTCGAAGCCGTCAAAGAACATATCAAAACCCTGCCCCCCGAACATCTGTCCGAAAGGAGAAACCCCTCGTTCCACAATGCGGGTCACGTTGATATTCACAACAGCCGGGGCAGTTTTCTGCACCGCCCGAACCACAGGTGTCACCCGCAGGGAATTATCTTTTGCGGCAAAAGCTGGCTGGGCAATTACTGCTGCCAGCAATCCCACAAGAAGTATTTTGAAGGCACGAACCATAAAGAATCCATTTTGATGCGCTTCGCGCTTTTGTTAAAACTACTTCGCCTCCGGCGGCTTAAACCCTTTTGCAAAAGGGTTTAAGAATCCCAAAATCTTTTATTAGGCTTCGCCAATCTTTTATAAAAAAACATTGTTACGTGCTGCTTGCGAAGCATACCAAAAAGTTTTGAAGGGTTGAGGTCTGGGGAAGGGAAACTTTTCCCAAAAGTTTCCCTTCCCCAACCGCCGGAGGCAATAAAATTATTATCTTCCAGTCATGGACATCAATCTGGAAATACGTTCCTCGGTAGAGGGGTGTGTGCTGAACCAGTTAGCCATCTTTCCGCCGCTGAAGGGATTAACGATAAACATATTCTCAGTTGCGGGGTTGGCATCCATGGGGATGTTGCGTGCGGTAGCATCCAGCTTGTAGAGAGCGGAAGCCAATGCCTTAGGATCGCGGGAAATTTCAGCTCCAGTGGAATCCGCAAGGTATTCCCTTGAACGGGAGATAGCCATCTGGATCAGAGAAGCGGCAATAGGCGCGAGAATAGCCACAAGAATCGCAGCCAGCGGGTTGGTTCCGCCTTCCTCATCATCTCCGCCGAACCCGAAGATTGCAGCCCACTGCATCATGTTGGCAATCATCATGATCGCCCCGGCAAGAACCGCTGCAACGGACTGGATAAGAATATCCCTATTGGCAATATGACCAATCTCGTGAGCGATAACTCCGCGCAACTCTTCAGGAGTCAGAATACGCATGATCCCGCTGGTAACTGCGACAACGGCATTTTCGGGATTACGTCCGGTAGCGAAGGCATTGGGGGAATCCTGATCAACCACGTAAAGACGCGGAGTGGGAATTCCGGCATTGGCAGCCAGTTCCTGCACCATGGCATGCACCTGCGGGGCATCATTGGCTGAAAGCTGACGCGCTTTATACATTTTAAGAACAATTTTATCGGAATACCAGTAGCTTCCCACGTTCATGAACATGGCGAGTCCAAAGGCAATGACAAGCCCGGTCCGTCCCCCCATCATTCCTCCGAGAAAAAGAATGATAGCCGTAAGCGCGGAGAGCAGGAAAAAGGTCTTGATCTGACTAGTCATATTAAAAGCTCCTGTTTTTTTTACTTGATAGAAAAATACCGCACCGAAACCGATGCGGTATTCAAAAGATATGATTTAAAATCGCTCAGTCAAGAGCTTGGAAATCAATAATTTCAGCCTTCCACAAGAATATCCTTGGGCAAAACAATAGTGAAGGCGGTGCCTTGTCCCTCAACACTGGAGCAGCTAATCGTACCGCCCAGACGAGTATGAACCAGATTGTAAACAATACTCATGCCCAGCCCGGTTCCACCTGCTCCACGTTTAGTGGTGAAGAAGGGCTCAAAAATTTTGTGTGCATTTGCTTCGCTCATACCTGTTCCGTCATCAGTATAACGGATGATAATCTCTTCATCCGCCACTTCGACCCCGATATCAATATTCCCGGCCTCGATCCCTTCAAACCCATGGATAAGAGAGTTGATAATGAGGTTGGAAAATATCTGCATATACGCACCGGGGTAGGTATTCAGAACCAGATCTTCGTCACAATTAACATTGATCTTGTGTTGGGTCCTCTTATACTTGGAACGCAGACTGAGCAGTATTTCATCAATGTATTCATGAAAATTGATGGTTCTCTTCTGTCCGGAAGCCTGATCAGCTGCCACCTGTTTGAAGTTACCGATAAGTTCGGCCGCCCGATGCAGGTTGAGCATACTGGACTTGGTGGCTTCACGGGCAATGGATATAAATTTATCAAAATCCGACTTACGCAACTGCCCGGATTCCATTTTCTTTGAAATCTCATTCAACTTTTCTTCCATGAAGCTGATGCTAGTCACGCTGATACCCACCGGGGTGTTGATTTCATGGGCAACCCCGGCCACAAGATCACCAAGTGCAGCCATTTTCTCTGACTGGATAAGTTGGTTCTGAGCATTTTCCAACCTCTGCACAGAACTGCGCAGCTCTGCGGTTCGCTCCTCAACCTTCTGCTCAAGATCGCGATTCAGTACACTCAATTGCTCTTGCACCGAACGCAATTCAGAAACATCACGCCCCTCAGCAAGCAGGAAAAGAATCTTCCCGTCAGCACCGAATGCCGGTTTTAATGAAAAATCCACATACCGTAATCCCACATCCGGAACATTGCTTCGTACTTCCCTGCGAATAATGTGACCGTTTGCGGCATTTACAATATCTTCTTTCAAAGTCTCGGCAAGAGATGGCGGATCCTGCCACCACGGACCTTCCCAGAACGGACGATCCAACACATCTTCAGAAACTACATTCCTGATATCAAGAGCAGCTTTGTTCACTTCTTTGAGATTACCGTCCAGGTCAACTACCCCCATGAATTGGAGCGACTGACTGAACACACCCCGGAACATGGCTTCACTTAAGGCAATCTGCTCCTGTGCATCTTTCAGTTCTGTGACATTGTGACCTTCGGCAATAAGAAAAAGAACCTTGCCACTCTCATCAACCACCGGTTTGGCGGAAAAATCCACATAAATATAATTGCCGTCCTGTCCTCCATGCCTGAAAATGCCTTTACCCACTCCGCCAAAAGAAGCTATCTGAATCAACTCTTTAAGTTGCCGCTGAGCATCAAGTGAATCATCCCACCACGGGGTTTCCCATAAATAATGCCCGATCATATCACTATTATCAGCCTCCACAAAATCCAGAGACTCTTTGTTGGCAAGCAGCAAAACACCTTCAGGGCTAAGCACACCCATAAATTGCTGACTGTGATTAAATATTCCTTTGAACAGGGCTTCACTTTCCTGAATCTCTTTCCCGGCCCTTCGGCTCTGAATAATTGTATAAAAAGAAAGCAAGGAAATCAGACCGAGAATCGCAACGGTCATCATAATCAATTCCCGATTACGAGCGGCAGCCTCGGACTCAATATCGGTAAGATACAGCCCGGTCCCTACTATCCATTTCCAAGGATAAAATCTCTGCACATATGAAATTTTGGGTACAACTTTGCCCGACTGATCCTGCCACTGCCAATGGTAGTCTATGTAACTGGCTCCATCCTTTTTTGTGGCATTAACTATCTCAACTATCAGCAATTTACCCTTGAAATCCGCAAATTTGGACATATCACGACCATCAAGTTCAGGCATATACGGATGCATGACCATTTTGGCGTCAAAGTCGTTAATCCAAAAATAATCTTTACTCTCGGGTCCAAAACGCATCATCCCGATTATTTCGGCCCCTCTTCTGCGGGCCTCCTCAGAAGATATGATTCCTTTTATTTCCTGATCGCGCAGATGGTCCAGCACCCCGATGGCAACCTGAGTCATATGCTTCAGAGACTCTTTGCGCTGAACAAGCAGAGCATCCCGGACCGCAGGCATATGGACAGTAAAAAGGGCAATTACGAAAAGCAACAATGAAGCAACCGTTGGAATGGCTACCCTCAACCAGACGGGACTTCTGCGTCTCGCCCCTTTGCTTTTTTCAAAAACACCCATGCATTTCTCCAGATTGAACAAGGAATTGATATTAGTTCTGCAAAGTTAAGCATACACTATATGACGGGGATGATACAACTTCTAAATTCAAGAAGAGAGTTTTAGTTTTGCGGCTTTTACATCTGGTATATTTTCCCAATATCACTTGCCCGCTCTCTATTTTTATTTTAATAATATATATTCTTTTCTCATTAATTTTAAAAAATCATACTTTTCCTAAATAATACATAAACATAGGTTAACGAACTGCAATGCCTGTTGAGCAAAACACCTCACATGAAATAGGAGTAGTCACCGGGATATCCGGTGATGCTTACGCTGAATCCGCGTCAGGAATGCGTGCCCTTGAACCAGGAAGTCCCATTTATCAGGGCGAAGAACTGGTCACCGGAGACGGCAGTAATGTAGAGGTGCGCTTTGTTGACGACACTCTCATTTCACAAGGCTCCAATTCACGCATTGCTCTTGATGACTATGTTTACGACCCGGACGGTGGTGAATCCAGTTTTCTGGCTGACATTGCCGAGGGTACTTTCCGTACAGTAACAGGCAAAATAGCCGAACAGAACCCGGATCGCTTCAAGCTCGGCTCTCCGCTGGCAACCATCGGTATCCGCGGCACCATTATCCTCAGTGAAGTAACCGATGATGGTGAGAAGCACGGTGTTGAAGAAATCCACGCCGGTAAGGCCATGCTCCTGCAAAGTAAAGCAACAGGAGAAATGCGCCAACTCCTTTCCGGGCAGATGGTCGATGTCGGCAGATCAGGCCTGCTCAGTCCGGTCCGTAGTCTCGCCCCGCAGGAACGTGATCAATTCCGTAAAATTGCCCCCGAAAACATCAGGCAGGAACAGGAGCTTCGCGAACAACAACGCGAAGAGGAAGAAGAGCAGCAGGAAGAACAAGGGCAAGAGGGTCAGCAAGAAGAGCAACAGGATGAACCGCAAGGAGAACAGCAGGGAGATCCCAAGGAAGAACTTCCCGGCGATGTTGATCCGGGAGGGGGAACCCCCGGCGAAGATCCTGGTGCCAATGGCGGCGCACTGCACCCGGGAAAAGGTGTTATTGATCCCGGAGATGATGCTCTTGTCGGACAACAAAGATTTGAACCCGATAAAATGGGTATGCCCCCTAAACCCGATGAAAAACCGGAAGTAGAAGGCGAAAAGGAACAGCAGGGGCAGCAACAGGAAGAAGGTCAGCAAGAAGGCCCGGACGATCCTGAAGGCGGTGAGCAAGAGGACAACGAAAAGCCAAAACCTGTAGTAGAACCTGATGCTGAAGAAAATGATGATACAGATGAAAAAGAAGACGATGACGACGAATCCGATGATTCCGGCGGTTCAAGCTCCAATCCGCACGTAAAAACCGGAAGCGGCCTCCTAGAGGGCACCGACGACGCCGATACCCTCACCGGAAGCAGTTCCGCTGACACCCTGAAAGGATACGGCGGAAACGACACCCTCTACGGTGAAGGCGGGAATGATCAACTTTTCGGTGGAGACGGCAATGACAAGCTCTACGGAGGAGAAGGCGCAGATACTCTGAGCGGTGGTACAGGTGACAATACCCTTGACGGCGGTGAGGGCCTTGACGTTGCATCCTTTGCAGGCTTCGAAGAAGCTCTTACACTCACCCTCAACAGTAATGATACTGCGTACCTCAACACTGATTCCGGGCAACACGTACTGATCAATATTGAAGGAGTCATCGGCGGCAGCGGGCAGGATATTTTCACCGGGGATGATGAAGCCAATATTTTTGAAACGGGAATGAACTCCAATCACACTGACGACTCCATATCATCATACGAACAGGTTGACGGCATGGGCGGTTCGGACTGGATTCAATTTGAAACCCTGTCCAGTGAATATCACGTCGAAATCAACCTCGACCCGATCAGCGGCAGTGCCGGGGTGCTGGACAGTGACGACCTGCACAAAAACGATATCGGATTGAAAAATGTCGAAAACGCCAAAGGATCTTCCGGCAACGACAAAATCACGGGCAGCAACTCCGTAGACAATACCCTGATGGGTGAAGCCGGAGACGACACTCTGGAAGGACTCACCGGGAACGACCATCTTTACGGCGGTTCAGGCAATGACCGACTCGACGGCGGCGATGGCGACGACCATCTTTACGGTGGTGCAGGCAACGATTTCATTAATGCCGGGAAAGGCACCAATGTAATTGAAGGTGGAACAGGCATTGACAGCCTGACCTACAAGGACTCAGAAACCTCTGTCACATTTAATATGAGCGGCAGTGGTGCCGGATCAGCCTCCAGCGCGGATACTTATATTTCCGATACCTTCAGCGAAATAGAAAATATTGAAGGTTCTAACCATGACGACACATTCAATGGAAGCGCATACGCTGACACCTTTGATGGTAATGACGGAGCTGACACCATGTACGGCAACGGCGGTGACGACCATCTCTCCGGCGGAGATGGTCATGACGAAATCTCCGGTGGTGCCGGCGATGATACAATTATGGGCGGAGCAGGTAACAACATACTCCATGGCGGTTCCGAAGGTGGCTCTTCCGGCTCTGATACAGTATCCTATGCCGACCACCAATGGGTAAACATTGTTGTAAGCGATACCACCTCCCACCATATCGGCGACACCACATTTACGGACGGCCTTACGGGCTTCAGCACCTACATCGGCTCTGACGGAAACGACACATTCATGGGAGATACCAACGGGAACACCTTTGTGGGTGGCAAAGGGAATGACAGTTTCATAGGTGATGGAGGCAACAACTATTTCATCGGAGGCGCAGGAATAGATACTATATCCTTTGCCAACTCCGGAACACCCGTAACTGTAACGGTCCAGACAGGAGACACCACAGTTACCCACTCTGACGGAGAGGATGTATTTAACAGCGTAGAATCCTTCATCGGAACTAGCGGCGACGACATTTTCAACGGCAGCAATACGAGCGAGACCTTCAGGGGAGGCGACGGTGCCGACACAATAGATGGCGGCAACGGGTCCGGAATTGATTATGCTTCATATTCTGACTCAAGCGCAGGAATCAGCATAATACTAAATGGCTGCTCTGCAGCGACTACTAATACAAGTGATACTCTGAAAAACATCGAAGGCATCATCGGTTCAGGGCACCAGGACGACCTTGAAGGAGATGACAACGACAACTACTTCGCTCCGGGACTCAACGCTGAATATGTCGACGATGCTGATTACTCTGACGCCGAGAGTGTTAACGGTGGCGATGGTTCGGACTGGCTCCAGTTCGACAATCTTGAAAGCGGATATTATGTTATTGCCGACCTCACTGCCAACCATGCTTATGTTAAATCAGGGTCCAGCAACGTAAACAAAATAATGCTCACTGACATAGAAAATGTAATCGGCTCAGCAGGTAATGACAACATTACTGCGCTCACCTCTGAATCTTCCACTATTCAAGGCGGCGGAGGATCAGATACCATAAATCTTGGGGTTAATGACGGGAAAGCCACAACATTGGTGTACACATCCCTTGCCGAAGGCGGAGACACTATCAACAAATTTCAAACTACGGACCCCACTGCCGCAAATAACGATAAACTGTACTTCAAAGGATCAGATTTTGACTCCGCGGCAGGCAGTCATCTCTTCAATATTTCGACAGCCTCCGCAACTTACGATGAAGCAACCAGCGGTTTGGAAAGCGGAGGCTGCTCCTATACAGACGCATGCTTTGTCTTTGATACTGAGAGCAAAGGGCTATACTACGATGCAAACGGTTCCGAAGCGGGAGGGCAGACACTTATCGCCACCTTTGACGCTAATCCGAATCTTGAAGTCAGCGATATCGATGTCGCCTAAACATCAAAACAAAAACCGCCCTTTCCGCAAAATGCAGAAAGGGCGGTTTAATTTATAGCGCCGAAAATTTTTACTCGCCATTTTTCAAATCCTTATCATCAACCATACGCTCATAGGTGAGAACCTGATTGCGCAACCTACGCAGCTTCACCAAGTCCTTTTTCTGCTCCTTGCCGACCTTATCAAGCCGTCCGCGCAAAGCGATCTCTTCCCGCTTGAGGGATTTGACTGACTGGTTATGCCAGACACTTATCATCCTATTGATAAACAAAGCCGCAACAAGGACAACCGCGGAAAAAACGAGCATGGGAATCATTTTTTGCTGCTCCCGGCATCGTTTAAGTTTCTCCTCAGATGATCAAGACGAGCTGAGGCCTCTGCAATCTCACGATTGATCTCAGCTGAGCCCTTGTTAAGCTTGTTGATCCTGAACTCAACATTATCGCGCAAGTTCTCCAGCTGCAACTTGCGCTGGCCGATACTGCCGCTCACATTCAGATAGCGGGCGTACAAAATCATGAATATTAAAAAACTGAAAACGAGTGTTATTAAAAAATACATTTATAAAACCTGAAATTTTGTCAAAATCTATTGGTTCTGCTACGCTCCGCTCTTTTTGAGCAGCCCCTTAAGCTTGGCATCATCAGGAAATTCAGTAAGGGCTTCCTCAAGAACAACACGGGCTTCATCGTTCATGCCTACCTTGATGAAAATACCACTAATATTACGGGCCACAGACGCAGCGGATTTGTGAATCATACCATCCGAACGGACCGCCCGTTTAAAAAATTTGGCACACTTGGCGTACTCTTTACCATCACTGTAGGCCAGACCGATATTATAAAAGAGGCCCGGCTCATTGGGCGCAACCCTGAGCGCGGCCTGATAGTTCTCCACCGCCTGCATCCACTTACCCTGTTTGCGCAGAGCTATGCCCAGACGGTTGTAGGTTTCCAAATCATCAGCACTCAGACTTGAAGATTTAACCGACAGCAGTTTTGAATAATACTTCTCCGCCTTTTCCGGGGCCACATCAAAAAGGGACTCCGCAATGCCGCTCATAACCTGTGAAAGATAATTATGCGCTTCCTTTACTGCGCAACGGACAGCCTGATCAAAATAAACTTCCGCATCATCAAGCTCTTCACGCTCCAGATAAACCCGCCCAATCTCGCACTTCCTGTCAGTGTTCAAAGGACTGATTGAATCAAGCTTTTTCAGATAATGCAGGTATTGGTCATTATCATTACCTTTGTAGAACTCAGCCAGCTTTTTGATCGGCTCCATGAACACCTTGGACTGTTCATGAGCTTTTAAATATGATTTCAAGGCCTCATCACGCTGGCCCATGCAGGACTGAGCGTCGCCTTGTAACATCAGGGCTGCCGGACTATCAGGTTTGATCTCAAGAATTTTGGCACTGACCAGCAGAACTTTATCCAAATCGCCTTTGCGCAAAAATTTCTTGCCAGCTTCAACGAGCTGGGCCAGTTGGCCCTGCGGCCTGATGGTAAAGGCCAACTTCTGGACCAAACTGTCCACGGAAACAGGCTTGGTAATGATATTATTCACTCCAAGCTCATGCAAAAAAATAAGTTCCTCCTGACTGATTTCATCAGTGAGGACCACTACTTTAATTTCAGGGAACAATTTACGGATATTCAGAACAAATTCGGCAGTAGGCTTGCCCCTGAGCAGCCTTTCCACAAAAACAAGTACAGGCTGTTTGGCCCCGACCTTATCCTTGATCTCGGACAGACACGGAGCCTGTTCCTGAAAATAAGCAAGGCAATCGCGACGGATAGCCAGAATCTTATGCAAAGTTCCACGCAGCAGCTTGTAAAACGAAGGTTCGTCACTTAAAAGAACAGTATATCCGGACTGTTCCTCATAAAACTCACGTACTATCTGATCATATTTAGTAGCCACTTAAGCCTCGCTGTATTGCAATAAGACTGCCGCCCCCTTTAGAGCTCGACAGTTTGCCCTTCCTCGGGCAGGAAAATTTCATAATCATCTACCTGATCCAACAGCTCCAGAACCTGCACACTACGGCAGGTTCTCACAAAAGGTTCCAGATGCACAAGAGCAACTTTCGCCAATCCTGCGGATAGTGCAAAATCAATACATCCAACAACACTGGAGTGACCTTTGACATTCTCAGCCAGCCCATAGGATTCAAGAATACCCAGATCAGCCTTACAGGCGAGGATCTGACAATCATCCGTCAGCTGGCCGTCTCCGCTGTAAAAGACAGCCCTTTCATCTGATTCAAGCCGCAAAGCCAGGGCAGAACCGGAATGTTCAATAGAGCAGGTATGCAAACTGAATCCGGCCACGGTCTCTGCATCACCCGGCCGGAATTCATGAAAGACAACATTGAAACCGAGTTTTGCCCGCATGGATGGATAAGCCAAATCTATAGCCTGACTAACCTTATCCTCCACTCCCTGTGGTCCGCAGACATGAAATACCTTGGTACGGCCTGCGGTAAAAAAAGAACCCAAGAGAAATGGCAGTCCGAAAAAGTGATCCCCGTGAAAATGAGAAATCCAAACCGCATCAATGGTAGACGGGTCCGGGATCATACGCATGCAGCCATGGGCGGCGTTGAAGCCACAATCCAAAAGAATACGGCTTCCCCCGCCCTCTACTAGAATGGATGTATTGGTACGCTCAGCGTCAAATGCAGAGCCGACGCCGATAAAAGAACATTTCATAATAACAGCCACATGATCTCACTGGGATCAATATGAAAAAATCAGCCCGTCGCCCGTGGCAGAGCCAGTGGGAGCCAGCCCCAGATAGCCGAGAATTTCCTTAATCAGAGGTTTATCTTCCTCCGGACCTTCAATGACTTTCACATCACCCTCAAGATTACACAGAGCTTTGAGTACGGTCACAGAATCCTCGAATCCGCCGATACGGTCCACTAATCCCAGCTCCATGGCTTCACGTCCGGTGATGGCCCGTCCGTCAGCAATCTTTTCGACCTGCTCCCGGTTAAGCTTACGTGCGGAAGCAACATCGTCAACAAACTGGTTATGCATATCCATAATCAGTGCGGTCAGATATTCACGCTGTTCAGGAGTGAGTTCGGAAAAAGGAGAACCTGCGGCTTTCATCTTACCGCTGGTTATGATGACCGGCTTGACTCCGACCTTCTCCATGAGTTGATGGAAATTTGCATACTCGGCCTTAACCCCGATAGAACCGGTAATGGAACCGGAACTGGCCATGATCTTAGTGGCCGGGGCCGCAGCGTAATAGCCGCCGGAAGCCGCAACAGTACCAAATGAAGCCACAATGGGCTTAACCTCGGCAAACCGTTTCACCGCGTGATAAAGCTCCTGTGAGGGGGCAATGGTTCCCCCCGGAGAATTTACCCGCAGAAGAACGCCTTTCACAGAATCATCCCGGCGCAGATCGCGCAGAAATTTTACCGTGGGTAATGAATTTATGATGGTTCCCTGTACATTGACCACCCCGATCTTTCCGGCACTTAAAAAGTCCACTTTTCCATGAAAAAAGGCTGCGGCTCCCCATAGGAGAGCCACAGCCATAATAAGCAGACTGAAACCGAATAGAATCGGATGTCTTACAGAGAAACCTTTCTTAGGATTCTTCATCCTCAGTCTCTGCAGCTGCTTTAGCTTCGCTTGCATCAGCAAGTTTCTGCTTCAGCAGTTCGCCCAGAGTGTTACCGTTGTCGGCAGGACCGGAACGGAATTCTTTAGGCTGACGTTTTTCAGTGTCTTCCTTGAGCTGCTTGATGGAGAGGCCGAGGCGACGCTCATCAGCAGATACGTGGATGACTTTAGCCTGGATAGTAACGCCTTCTTTAAACATCTCAGAAGGATTCTTGATCTTCTTGTGAGAGATTTCAGAAACGTGAACCAGACCTTCAATACCTTCTTCAACTTCTACGAAGAGGCCGAAGTCGGTGATGTTGGTAACGAGACCATCAAGGGTGCAGCCAACGGGGTACTTATTGGGTACCTGAGACCAGGGGTCTTCGGAAAGCTGTTTAACACCGAGAGTGAATTTCTCGTTTTCTTTATCAACAGTAAGTACTTTAGCCTGAACGGAATCGCCCACGCTGTATACTTCTGAAGGATGGCGAACCTTGCGGGTCCAGGAGATATCGGAAACGTGAATCAGGCCGTCAATGCCGTCTTCGATGCCGATGAACACACCGAATTCGGTGATGTTCTTGATCTGGCCTTCAAGGATAGTACCTTCGGGGAATTTCTCAGCAACAACATCCCAAGGGTTAGGCTTAACCTGTTTCATACCGAGGGAGATGCGCTTCTTGTCGGGATCAACACCCAGAACAACTACGTCGACTTCATCGCCAACGCGAACCATCTGGGAGGGGTGACGGAGTTTGCGGGTCCAGGACATTTCAGAAATGTGAACCAGACCTTCAACACCAGCTTCCAGCTCAACGAATGCACCGTAATCGGCGAGGTTGGTAACCTTACCGGTGTACTTGGCACCTTCAGGGTATTTGCCGGAGATGTCTTCCCACGGATCGGGAACGAGCTGCTTGAGTCCGAGGGAAACTTTCTGGCCTTCTTTGTCGAAGTTCAGAACTTTCAGTTCGAGCTCATCACCGAGTGCGACCATTTCCTTAGGATGCTTGATGCGCTTCCAGGACATGTCTGTGATATGCAGAAGACCGTCGAGACCGCCGAGGTCGATGAATACACCGTATTCGGTGATGTTCTTGACCTTACCTTTAACAGTCTGCTCTTCTTCAAGAGTTTCGAGCAGCTGGGAACGCATTTCGTTGCGCTGTTCTTCGAGAAGAACGCGGCGGGAAACGATAACGTTGCTGCGGCGACGGTTAATTTTAAGAATCTTGAATTCGTAAGTCTGATCAACGAGAGCGTCCATATCAGGAACGGGACGAAGATCAACGTGAGAACCGGGCAGGAATGCTTCCACGCCACCGAGATCAACGGTGTAACCACCTTTGATGCGGCGGATGATTCTGCCTTCAACAACGCCTTCGCTTTCCTGCACTTCTTCGAGCTTGTCGAAGAGCTGCATGCGCTTGGCTTTGTCGCGGGAAAGGTGAATAGTGCCTTCGTTTTCGTTTTTGTTTGCAACAAAAACGTCTACTTTGTCACCAACTGCAACAGTTACTTCACCGTCAGCATCCAGAAATTCAGATACTGCAATCTGGCCTTCAGACTTGAAGTTAACGTCGATAAGAACGAAGTCCTTGTCTACTTTAACTACTTCACCGGCAACGATGCTGCCTTCGTCCAGATTTCCGAAATCGGCATTAAGATAGTCTTCAAGGGCAGCCTCGAAGTCCATATCCATTTCCATTTCGGCGTTCATGTTTTCATTGTTTTCCATGGGTTACCTCCAACAACGGTGTCCTCGGACAAAATTTCGGCATATATATTATGGGACAAGTGCATTGGAATCAATCTGCTCACGCGTTCCGAGGCAGCCGATGCCCAGATTGTCCGTTGGCCTGAAAGGCCACACTTCATCCCTAATGCCCGTTAGGGGAAAACTCAACTGGGCACTAAACCCATCTTGAGATTAAGAGAACTGCTTCTATCCTAAAAAAAATCTTATGTAAACCTAATTCAACACGCCCCCGCAACCTGAAATCGTTTGCACTCGTAGCTTAAGGCAAAAAAAAGAGCCGGAACTGATCCGGCTCTACATACTCACAAAGTATGTCTTTATCATCCCATGCATTGATGTTTAATATTCACTCCCTGAGTGATAAAGATAACTGATTCAGCAATATTAGTAGCCTGATCGGCGATACGCTCAAGATGGTTGGCAGCCATAATCAAGTGCACCCCACGTTCCACGATTCTGGTTTCGGAAACCATATTCTCAATAAGCCCCTTAAGAATCCTTACACTGAGGGCATCTGCATGGTTATCCATGCAGCAAACTTCTGCCGCAAGCTCATGATCCTCGTCAGCAAAAGCCTTAACCGCTTTGCTGATCATACCAGCGGCAATGGTTCCCATTTGGTCCAGCTGCTGGTTAAACGGCAGCGGTGGCCGGGTACTCAAAAAAACTGCCCGGTGGGCAAGGTTGACCGCCTGATCGCCAACACGCTCAAGGTTGCTGGTAATACGCATAGAACCAACGATAAAGCGCAGGTCCTTTGCCATGGGCTGATCAAGGGCCAAGAGACTTAAGTTATGTTCATCAAGTTCACATTCAAGTTCGTTTATCTTGATGTCGTTCATAATGACTTCTTCGGCAAGCTCGGCATTGCATCCAGCCAAAGCTTTCACTGAATTGTGCATGGCTGTTTCAGCCATACTGGACATTCTCAGGACCTGAACCTTCAGGTCGTCCATTTTTCTTATAAAATGAGCACGCTGCTCCATGAAAGACTCCTGTATGGTTTAACCGAAACGTCCGGTGATATAATCTTCGGTCTGCTTATTCTTGGGCTTGGTAAACATGGTTTCGGTCTTACCGGTTTCAATAAGGCGGCCCATGTAGAAAAAAGCGGTCTGATCGGACACACGTGCAGCCTGCTGCATGGAATGAGTCACAATAATGATGGTGAAATTCTTTTTAAGTTCGTGAATAAGGTCTTCAATTTTCTGGGTGGCAATGGGGTCAAGCGCGGAAGCCGGTTCATCCATGAGCAAAACTTCAGGTTCAACAGCAAGGGCGCGGGCAATGCAGAGTCTTTGTTGCTGACCGCCGGAAAGCCCTAGTGCGGAAGAATGCAGCCGATCCTTCACCTCATCCCAGAGAGCACCACCTTTGAGACTCTCCTCAACTTTGCGGGCGACAAATTCCTTGTCTGTAATGCCGTTTACGCGCAAACCATAAGCAACATTCTCAAATATGGATTTGGGAAAGGGGTTGGGCTTTTGAAAAACCATACCGATACGCCTTCTCAGAGTAACGACATCAAGCCCCTGCGCATAAATATCTTCCTCGTCAAGAGCGAGGTCACCGTCAACACGGGTTCCGGGAATAAGGTCATTCATTCTGTTTAGGCAGCGCAAAAAAGTACTTTTCCCACAACCGGAAGGTCCGATAAGCGCGGTGACCCTGTTTTCCTCAAAATCCATGCAAATATCTTCAAGAGCCTTGAAGTCGCCATAATAAAAATCAAGATTTCTTGAAGTAATTTTAACAGCTTGCCCCATTACATTGTCTCCATAATTTATATAAAAATAAAATAGGATCAGACTCGACCGATCCCTGAGATTACTTGATGCAACCAAATAGCAGCCAGCCCTATCAGCTGACCTAAATTAACTATCCGGCACGGGTTACAGAGCAATGACCCGGTTGTTACATTTACGTTACGCGGGCCCTAAAAACATAACCCACTGAAAACATACATTTAAAATCAGCTTCAATTAAAAAGGCCCTGCGACACAAAATGTCGCAGGGCCTTCAACACAAAATTTTAGTCTAAAATCAAAAATCAAGACCGAGAACCACTCCCTTGGCATACTTTCGAACGGTCGGCTTAATCTTTGCGGGTATGCCCTTTTCAGCAAGATAAAAAACCAGACGAATTTTATCAGGGTGTTCGCCGAGCACAATCTTCTGCACCGGACAATCTTTTACGCGGTATAATGACTTAGCCTTGTTCTGCCATTTTCCGTGAAAATCAACCACCAACCTGCGTGGTTTTGCAAGGTTGAACCAGCTGATTTTCCCCGCAGAGGAAGAAAGCGCTACGTCCACGGAAGCCTTCCCGGCTTCGCAGGAAACGGACACATTATTCAGCACGCCTTTAGAAGCAGCGGTATTGCCGGGCTTTGCTGCTGTTTTTTGAACTGCGGGTTTTGCTGGGGCCAGCTTAGATTTTATTTCAGGTTCTTCAGCAGCAGAAACCTGTTCTGCTTCGTGCGACTCTTCATCCTTCACAACCGGAACAGCCCCCTGAGCATCGGACTGATTGGCTGCACTGATATCCGCCTCGTTCAATCCTTCAGCAGAGTCAGGAACTTCTGATTTTGCGGATTCAAGCGGGAGCACCAGCTTACTGATCTCGCGGCGCACAACCGGACCTTCCCCATTCCGGCTGACAGCCTCCTTCTCTTTCCCGGCCAGAAAGGAATCAAAGATCCCCATATGGAAGAGGATTGCATTAGCACCCACCACCAGCAGGATTATGAGCAACAGGATAGTAAAAGGACGAAATTTAATTTTCATTATCGTTGATCCATTTTGTAGTCATTTCAGGAGCGATAATATAAGAGAATTTCCCCGTTAAGGCAAAGAGTCCTTCATCCCGCAAAATGTATGGGCTGACACAAAACAACCGCCCGTTTCAATCAGAAAACAGGCGGTTGCGTTAAATTTGAAAAATTAACAAAATTACTATTCCATCTTCATAGGCCTCACGCCCCAGATGTTGCGGGCGTAATCCATTATGGCCCGATCACTGGAAAAATAACCGGACCCGGCAGTGTTGAGTATCGAACTGCGCAACCAGCCTCTACGATCCTGCCACAATGCATCAACCCGGTCCTGCGCATCCACATAATCGCGGTAATCAGCAAGAACCATGTACTGGTCGCCACCGTCAAACAAGGCATTCAAAATCGGTCTGAACATATCCCGGTCTCCCTCAGAGAAGGTTCCGTCGCCAATGTAATGCAAAGCTTCGGACAATTCCTGATCCGCGGAGGCAATTTCCGATGGGTTGTAGCCGTTGTGTCTGCGCACTTGCACTTCATCAGCATCCATACCGAAGATAAACATGTGCTCACGGCCTACCTCTTCCATGATCTCGATATTGGCCCCGTCAAGGGTACCTATGGTCAACGCTCCATTGAGGGCGAACTTCATATTCCCGGTCCCCGAAGCTTCGGTCCCGGCAAGGGAAATCTGTTCTGAAAGGTCGGTGGCCGGAATGATCCGCTCCGCCTGTGAGACCCGGTAATTCGGCATGAAGGCTATGCGCAGCTTGTGATTCACAGCGGGATCTGAATTAACCACCGCGCCCACGGAGTTGATCAACCTGATAATACGCTTGGCAATAAAATATCCGGGAGCAGCCTTGCCAGCGAAGATCTTCAGCCTTGGCACAGCCACACTGCTTGGGTCCTTTTTCAAACGGCAGTAGAGGGTGACCGCATGCAGCACGTTGAGCAATTGCCGCTTGTACTCATGAATGCGTTTAACATGCACATCGTACATCCAGTCCGCAGGCAGATAGAGTCCATATTCATTGCGCGCATACTCCACCAGCCGTTTTTTTTCCTTTAGTTTGCACTCGTACCAGCGATCCTGAAACTCCGGGTTCTCAGCCAGCGACTCCAATTCTTTGAGCCGGGAAAGGTCGGTAACCCAATCCTCACCGATATTTTCAGTAATGAGCTCAGATAAAGGCTGATTGCACTGGCGCAGCCATCTGCGCGGGGTAATCCCGTTGGTAACCGAGGTAAAGCGGCCCGGAAACATTTCCACAAAATCCCGAAAAATACTTTTCTTGATCAAGTCGCCATGCAGTGCGGAAACCCCGTTCACAATAAAACTGCCCACCACAGCCAACCAAGCCATGCGTACCTGTGGAAATTCGCCATCCTCGATGATGGACATACGTTTAAATCTATCTTCGTCGCCGGGGAATCGCTCCTTCACATCTTCCATGAAACGACGATTAATCTCAAAAATAATGGAAACATGGCGGGGTAACACCTTGCGCATCATATCCAGCGGCCATGTTTCAAGGGCTTCGGGCATGACCGTATGGTTCGTATAGGCAAATGTCCGGCGGCAGATACGCCAGGCCACGTCCCAGTTGAGCATATGTTCGTCGATGAGGATACGCATTAACTCCGGGATAGCGATGGCCGGATGTGTCTCATTAAGCTGGACCACAGCGCGGTTGGGTAATTCAGAAAAATCAAGTTTCAATTTCAGGAAACGGCGCATCATATCCTGAATGGTGGCTGAAACAAAAAAGTACTGCTGCACAAGGCGCAGTTCACGCCCTTCACTAAGCCTGTCATTGGGATAAAGAACTTTGGAAATGGTCTGGGAACGGACGGCATCTTCCATGGAACGGATATAGTCACCACTGTTGAACAAGTCGAAGTTGAACCGCCTTGCGGGCTGGGCCTCCCAAAGACGCATATTGATGACATTACCGTTTTTGTAACCGGGAATAAGCATATCCACGGGCACGGCCATTACTTTTGCACTGTCCGCCCAGCGGTGACGTATGGAACCGTCCTCATGAGTGTACTGCTCTTCACGTCCGTAAAGACGAACAGTGAACATAAATCCCTTGCGGCAGAATTCCCACGGATTTCCGCTGTGCAGCCAATCGTCCGGGGCTTCAACCTGCTCTCCGTTTTCAATGGCCTGCTTAAAAATTCCGTATTCATACCTGATTCCATAACCATAACCGGGAATCCCCAGACTGGCCATGGAGTCAAGAAAACATGAAGCCAGCCTGCCCAGACCACCGTTCCCCAGCCCGGCATCCGCTTCCGCGCTTTCGGCCTCATCAAGTGTCACTCCAAATTTGTCCAGAACCTCAGCAACCTCCTTTTCAGCCCCAAGACTCAAGGTATTGCTGGCCAACGATTTCCCAGTGAGAAATTCAAGAGAAAGATAATAAACACTTTTAGCCCGCTGGCTGTAATATGAACGCTGGGTCTTAATCCAATTGCCTACAAGGCGGTCTCGCAAGGTGTAGGCAAGTGCCTGATAAAGGGAAAAAATATCCGTACGCCCATAATCACGCCCCAAATTGGAAAGATGATGACGGCAGACGCAATTCACAAGAGACTCAACGTCCATTCCACCGATTTCTTCAAGGAATTCTGCAATATCTTTCTTAGGCATAAGAAAACACCCCTCTATCTATTCGATATTATTTATTTAAAACACATCTCCTTCAAAATACAACCAATACACCGCCTCAACACTAAAAGTTCTACATTGCCTTATACACCAACTATCTCAAAAAAGTAACACCAACATGCTTTTGGGGCACAACAAAACATTACTGACTGACATAAAGCTGTCGATTACGACTTAGCCCATATTTATTCACAGCCCAAACCACACTAAATTGGACAAGTTAGGATACAACACTGTTCAGCTGTTTAAAAAAGTAGGAGTTTTTTTTAACATTCTACTTCACCTTTATATGCATATAATGCTATTCATAGTTATTAGTGGTCGGTTAAAGTCTTAAAATGAAAACTAGCGTTAATTAAAAGTTTCTATACTAGACATAACACCATTTCACATCAACAAACTAAAAAAAATTAATACATAAATTCTACGGCAACCGTAAAAACATGGAAAGGGAGAGGGTATGGAAGATCATCTTAAAGAAGCTCTTGAAATAGTAAAAGCACAGGCCAGTGTAAGGACCATGACAGAAGAAGAAATAACTTCCATGGTGCAGAAACTTGCAGCCGGAATCAAAAAGATCAGTGAAGGCATGCTTGACAGTGGGTCAACTGAGCCGACTCCCCCGGTGGACCCCAAGAAAGCCATCAGAGAAAAAAGCATCATCTGCCTTGAATCCGGAAAATCATTCAAGGTTTTGACCAAAAGGCATCTGGCAAAATACGATCTCACCCCGGACGAATATCGCGAAAAATGGGGATATGCGAAAAAAACCCCGCTGGTCTGCAAATCCCTGCAACGGGAACGACGCAAAAAGATGAAAGAAATGCGCCTCTGGGAAAAGCGCAAAAAGCAATAACTGCTACTCAGCTTATTAAACAGAAGCAAAAAGCCCCGTTATTTCCTAATGAAATAACGGGGCTTTTAATTTTTCAAAATAATTTTACCACTTGTCCGAAGGCGGCTGGTAGAAAAATTCCACCCTGCGATTAATGGCCCTGTTCCGATTTGAAGTATTGGGAACCAGCGGCTTTGTTCCAGCGTACCCCACAGCCTTGACCCTTTTGGATGAAACCCCTGATCGCTTGAGAATATAACGTAAACAGGAAGCGGCCCGGGCAGCAGAAAGTTCCCAGTTGGAACTGTAAATATTGTTCTTGGTGGCCCGGTCATCAGTATGCCCGCGCACCACCATATTAAAATCCTTTTTCTTCATAATGCTGGCCACCTTATCCAGCATTTTTAATGCCTTGGGATTAATCTGAGCCGTTCCAGGCATGAATATAGCCCGGGTGGGAACCCTAACCAGAACACCCTGCTGGTCAGTATTGACTGACATTAACTTCTGTAATTTACCCGCAGAAATAAAAGCCCTGATATCAACCTCAAGGGCCTCCATCTTTTTCTTAGCTTTAGCTTTATCGGATGAAGCAGAATGGGGACTTTTGGAAAAAGCCATTTGCTTTCCGGACTTGTCCTGAGTCTGCATACCAAAAGCATCGCGCATGGACCCTTTCAAGGTCTCAAAGTTAGCGACATCCTGATTCGCAAAGGAAAGCAGTAGGACAAAGAAACACAGCAGCAGGGTAACCATATCCGCAAAGGTGGCCATCCATGGCGGCAACCCCTCCTCCGGAGGAGGCTCAGTAGGAGCTTTCGCTTCAATATATATGATCTTTTCTTTTTTAGGGGGCACTAAAATACACTCCGGGCATAACCGTTCTTTTCAGAAAAACAGATAACGGCTACCCGCTCTTATTGCAAATACAAGCTTCTGCTAATTCAGCATTCGCCTGATTTCGCTGACCATGACCTCACAGGAGGGTAACGGTTTAAGAAAAATAGAATTTGACACACAAGTAACTTCAGCCAGATCCACCGGAATACTGAACTCTGGAGACCCCGTGTAGATGATAAATTTCAGTTCCGACCATTTCTGCCGGGCCTCATTAATAAAATCAGTACCATTCATACCGGGAAGCCGCAAATCAACAACAACCAGATCCACTTTCTGCTTTTCAAGAAAACTTAAGGCCTCTTCCGAACTGCCAGCTTCGTAGACATCAAACTCCTCATCTTCAAGACTGATCGCAAGACTTTCCCTGACATGTACGTCATCGTCGAGAACAAGTACTGAATGTGACATATTTATGCCTCCTGTCCTGAAATGGGTATCTTTATTCCAAACCGGGTCCAACTGCCCGGAACGGAATTAACTTCCATAAGACCATTATGCTGGTCGGTTATGATGAAATACGAAACAGATAGCCCCAACCCGGTCCCCTGCCCCACACTCTTGGTGGAATAAAAGGGCTCAAAAACCCTTTTACGGACATCCTCGGTCATGCCGGGACCATTGTCTTCAATTTCAATAATGACCATCTTTTCTTCTTTTTTTAATCTTAGAACAAAACGAGGGCCATCTTCAAAATATTCCTTTTCCATCATGGCCTGAGCCCCGTTTTTAAGCAGATTGAGGAAAACCTGCTGGATCTCATTTTCCTCGCAGATCACCCCGGAAATATCAGGATTGTACTCTTTGATAATTTCAATCTTCCTGAAATCATATTCCTTTTTTATATCGTAATCGTTGGCTGCAAGCTCTATAGTGTTATTCATCAATTCCGCAAGGTTGCACTCGCCGAATTTGCGTTCACTTTTACGACTAAAGCGGAGCATATTACTCACAATTGTGGCAGCCCGGTTGCAGGATTCGGAAATCCCATTAAGCATTTTCGGAACATCCCTTCTGGAAAGATATTCCCGTAAATTACCCAGATCTACATTACATTCACTGGCTGTTTTTCGATTCTTTTCCAAATCCTTGTATATGCGGTTAAGTATGTTCTGAGAATTCCCGGCAATGGCGGCCAGCGGGTTATTTATCTCATGGGCCATGCCAGCGGCCAACCCGCCCACGGACATCATTTTTTCGGTCTGGATCATCATCTGCTCCAGATTGCACCGTTCGGTAACATCGTCAATTTGAATAACCGCCCCTTCCACCCCGTTGGCAATAAGCGGATATATGGTCAAGTTCTCATAACAGATGCCATTTTCGCCCTGGCGAATCTTACGCTCTTCACTACGGGGCTGCCGCGTGCGGAGACTTTCCTTTATCTTATCCATTTCAGAAGCCATACGCGGGAAGACAGACACCAGAGATTTTCCCTGAGCATCATCAGCTGAAACTCCGGTCACCTTCTCCGCAGTCATATTCCACTGGGTGACATGTCCTTCGGCATCTACACCCACAAGAACAGAAGGCATGGAATCAATTATATTAGATAGGTAATTACGCAGCCTGCGCAGTTCTTCACGCTGACGATAATCTTCGGAAACATCCCGAAAGACGAGGACTGTTCCTGATATCTCACCCAGATCATCAAACACCGGAGCTGCTGAATCAGCAATCTGAAATTCCTCCCCGGACCGGGAAATAAGTGAGGTATGGTTTGCAAGCCCAACAACACCCTTTGACTCCAAAACTTTATCAACCGGATTTGCACATGGATGACTGGTAACCGCATTAATTATCTTAAAAACTTCCGAGAGCGGGCAGCCAATGCCATCAGCAACACTCCAGCCTGTCAATTGCTCGGCAACCGGATTCATGCGGGTTACAAGTCCATTTGCATCAGTTGCGATAACTGCATCCCCGATCGAGTTAAATATGGTTTTAAGCTTTTCCTCGCTCGCACGTGCCTGGTCTTCCGACCTGACAGCCCTGTCATAAAGGTAAGAAACCACCGCTCCGCTCACGAGCAAAGAACTAACCAGCATAACACGCATATAAATTTCATGAAGATTCCCAAACGGCAACAAAAGAGCACTGAATGAAAGAGCTTCCTCGTTAAACCACAGAAATTCAAAAACAGAGTCAGCAAGCCACAGCAAAGCCGATATAAGCCCGAAGGTAAGCAGCATATTCCTGCCTGCATGTCTAATTTCCCTCATAACTCACCCCAGTCCGGCAACAAACAATAAACGTACAACAAATTTTTCCATTACGGACGATTGAACATCAATCGCCAGAAATGCATATTAAATTAATAGCCCAAACATTACTTTTTTTCATCACTTAAAAAAAGGGCGAAGGCCACAAGCCTCCGCCCCGGAAACAACTGACTAAATCCTGCCAGCAAATATATCAGACCGGACTAAGCAAGAGCTTCATCAGGAGTGACTGCTTCAATACCGAAAGCCTCACCCACAGCCGCATAGGTCAGTTTGCCATTCATGGTGTTCAGGCCGAGCTGGAGGGAGTGATTTTCACGCAGAGCGTCAAGACCTTTATCAGCAAGCTGGAGGGCGTAAGGCAGAGTCTGGTTCACAAGGGCAAAAGTAGAAGTACGGGGAACCGCTCCGGGCATGTTTGCAACACCATAATGAACAACCCCATCCACAACATAGGTAGGATCGGTGTGGGTGGTGGGCTTGATGGTCTCAACACAGCCGCCCTGATCAACAGCAACATCGACAATTACAGCACCTTCCTTCATAGTGGAAAGCATGCCGCGGGTGACCAGATTTGGAGCCTTGGCACCGGGAATAAGCACCGCACCAATAATCAGGTCGGCCTCGGCAACTGCTGCGCGGATATTAGGTTCAGTAGAAGTAATGGTGTTCACACGACCATTAAATATATCATCAAGATATTGGAGACGGGCGTGGTTAACATCGAAAATAGTAACCTTCGCGCCCATACCTGCGGCAATCTTGGCCGCGTTGGTACCAACAACGCCGCCGCCGATGACCATGACCTTAGCTGGTGCGACACCGGGGACACCGCCCACAAGAATGCCGCGTCCGCCCTTAGTCTTCTCAAGGTGCAACGCACCTTCCTGTGCGGCCATACGTCCGGCAACTTCACTCATGGGAGTAAGCAGGGGCAGGGAGCCGTCAGGAAGCTGAACGGTTTCATAGGCAACACCGATGGTCCCGGATTCAAGCAAAACCTTGGTCAACGCCTCGTCCGCAGCAAGGTGCAGATAGGTAAATAGCAGGAGGTCTTTACGAAGATATTGATACTCGGAGGCAATAGGCTCTTTAACCTTAACAACCATTTCTGCGGCCCAGGCATCGTCCACGGACCCAATCTTGGCACCGGCGGACACATATTCCTCATCGGAAAGCCCGGAACCGAGTCCGGCTCCTTTTTCAACCACAACGGCATGGCCGCGACGGACGAGAGTTTCAACCGCGCCGGGGGTCATTGAGACCCTGTTCTCCATGGTTTTAATTTCTTTAGGGATACCAATAAGCATGTCATCAACTCCTGCTAATAAAAGTTGTAGATTTAAAAAGATCCAACAATCTAACGCAACAGCAACTTTCTTAGCAACGAAAAATTTCGAAGAATGTACATAATATTTTTAAACATGAAGACTTTTTTTCTGCTTTAAACTATTTTACGAAAACAGAATGCCCAACTAACCTGTAGACACGCAAAGGATTCTGCAAATGCCTGTCTGTCCCAACAATATACCGACCATTCTTATAGTGGATGACGAACCGTTCAATCTTGAATTCCTAGAGCTGGTACTGAAGCAACAGGGCTACAACATCCTCACTGCAGCAAGCGGACGCAGAGCAAGAGCAATTGCAGAGCAGGAACACCCGGACCTGATCCTTCTGGACATCATGATGCCCGAAGAAAACGGATTCGAATGTGCCTCGGTACTGCGTCTCTCCCCTGAGACTTCTGAAATACCAATCATTTTCCTCAGTGCCCTTGATGACGACGGCAACACATCCAAAGGTTTCGATGCCGGAGCCGTAGATTTCATAGTCAAACCCTTTGCCTACAAGGACGTCATTCAACGCATCAGGCTACACCTGAAACTGACCGCCTGTAACAGGCAACTAAATGAACAATTGCCCACAAAAACCAGCCCCAAAGTCACCGAAGTAGACTTTCCGGCCTGTGGATCAAGGGCAGTATTTCCGAGCCTGCCCCGAAACTCAGGACAGTTCATACATGAATGTGTGACAATGAATGGCAAAAGCGAAGGGCACCTACTGCTGAACTGCTCCCAGTCCTGCGCTGAAAAACTCCCTGAAACAATTAAAATCCTGCTGACCGAAAACAGTGGTCCTCTGTTCAGCCCTTCCGAAACTATGTGCAATATCGGGGTCAGCCTAAAGAAACATATCAAAAATGAATTTTCCGCCAGTTACGCCCATTGGGACCGGGAAAACGAAGTCCTGAGCGTAGTCAATGCGGGAGCACTTCCGGTTATTCTTCTGCGCCGGGAACATCCTCCACTGCTCATCGAAAGACAAAGCGGGAATCTGGGCAGCCTTGGAATGGGCCTGCCGCCCTGCTCCAGCTATAAAATCAGCAAAGGAGACCGCGCTTTCATATTCAGCAGGGAAATGCTGGCCTCGTACGAGCGCGAAGGAGAAGCCATCAACGAACTTATGGAAGCCTGCCATCTCTCATCAGGTGTGGATCTTGAAACAGCCTGCCAAGCCGCCGGGGAAATGCTCCAGCGCAATGGGGAGCAACCGGACGGGGTTCTGGTGGGAATTGAGGGGTAAACAAAAAGCCCCGGCGCACAATGCACCGGGGCGGGGAGAGAGGACCAAACGGTCCTAAGAGTGTATTGACTTTTTTATTTAACGGAAGCGGCAGGGTACTTGGCGCCCTTCCATGCGAAGATGCCGCCGGGGTATCTTTTTACATTGGTGTAGCCGAGCTTTTTGGCCCATGCTGCACCGTTGTGACTGCGGGTGCATTTTACGAATCCGCAATAGATAACGATGAGCTTGTCTTTGTCCGGGCCGAGCATTTCAATGAACTGCTCTTTGGTCTTGCCGTCAGTTTCCTTCACGTCCCACTCTAACATGTCGGGAATGGGGAAGAGGAACTGCTTTGCACCGGGTACGTGCTCTTTTTTGTAGCTGGCTTCGTACGGCATGGTATCGATGATGACCATGTCCTCTTTCTTGTCATGCAGTGCTTTTAGCTCAGGGGTGGTGATAATATCATAATCGCCGCGCTGAACTTCTTTAAGCAACTTAACCGCGCTTTTTTCCTTCTCCACTTCCTGAACGAACTTATCGGAACCCAGACATCCGGTCATAGCGAACATCAAAGCGCACAGGGTAGCAATCACAGAAATATTCTTAAACATCTTCATTCCATCATCCTCCAAATTAAAATACTATCTAGCGACAAGAGTCAGTACAGGCCGGGAGCGATAGCCTTTCACCCAACGCAACAAATAGAGATAACCGCAACCTAACAACAGAAAAGCATCCCGCAACAAAGCCTCGCGCAAGGAATGATACGCCTCCCCTTCCGGATCATCCGGGGCAAAACAACCGCAATCAACATCAAGCCCCATGTTGATGCCGTGAGCCAGCACCGCCATGAACACGAGCAGAAGAACGGAATAGGAAGAAAGAGAACCTTTCACATCCCAGAGCAACCCGGCGGCAATAACTATTTCCGCCAGTGGAAGCACGAGCGCAGCAACATAGTTCAATTGCCCGGGCAGCAATCCATACCCGCTAATAACCGTAGCAAACCCCTGTACATCCATAAGTTTACCCGCCCCTGCATATAAAAACACAGCAGCCAGAACGCATCTTAGAATGAAGTAGACCTGTTTGGACATCAGCTTTTCAAGCATTACACCACCCGTTCAAAAAGTTTTCCCAACTTGGGATTACATTCAATTTAAGTTTAAAATCAAATAGTTAAATTTAATCATACAATGATCTTTTTATTTGATTTTCCGATACCTGCAATTGTATGTCAAAATACCCTTTGCAAAATCCAATACTTATAGCGTAGTGTTTTAGGGATATTTCAAGTTTTAATAGGAAAAACATTTATGACCAATTCAAAAGATGACCAAGCTGCGCAGAAAATGCAGAACGAAAGCGTTCACGACGAACCGGATAAAGTAGTGGAGCCTGAAGAGGCCATGCCGGAAATCGCTATAGAAGAACTCCCCCCATCCATACTGAACGCCATTGATAAAGCGGGCTGGGATAAACTGACCCCGGTCCAGTCCAAATCACTCCCCTATCAGCTATCCAATCAAGACCTCATGGTGCAGGCCAAGACCGGCAGCGGTAAGACCGGTGCATTCGTCCTGCCTCTGCTGGAAAAACTCGACCCCAATATCAATTACACTCAGGCCCTGATCCTCGTCCCCACTCGCGAACTCGCGCGACAGGTGGAGCGTGAAGCGGAAAGAATTTTCGAAGGCTCCGGCCTGCGGGTTCTTTCGGTTTACGGCGGTGTCGGCTACGGACACCAGTGCGATGAGCTGGAAAAAGGCGCGCACATGGTTGTAGGTACTCCGGGCAGGATTCTTGATCTCCTGCTGCGGCGCACCTTTGACCTTGAAGATCTCGAAACCCTGATTTTTGATGAAGCAGACCGCATGCTTTCCATCGGTTTTTACCCGGACATGCGCGAAGTGAAGTCATATCTGCCACGCAGACCCATTTCCACTTACATGTTCTCGGCAACATTTCCTGAGCACGTGATTCGTTTGTCCAAGGAATTCATGTACAAGCCGCAGCTGCTCAGCCTTAGCAGCAAGCAGGTGCATGTAACCGAGATCGACCATGCCTATTATGAGGTCCCCTCCATGGGTAAGGAACGCCATCTTATGCGCATCCTTGAAATGGAAAACCCCACCTCAGCCATCATTTTCTGTAACACCAAGGCCAATGTTGAATTCGTTGCCGCAGTGCTTAATAATTTCGGTTTCAATGCCGCAGACCTGACCTCGGACCTTTCGCAGTCCAAACGCGAACGGGTGCTGGCCCAGCTCCGCTCCGGGGAAGTGCGCTTCCTCGTGGCTACCGACATTGCCGCACGCGGAATCGATGTGCCGGACCTCTCTCACGTCATCATGTACGAGCCGCCGGAAGATAAAGAATCATACATCCACCGCGCGGGACGTACGGGCCGAGCAGGTTCATCCGGGGTGGCCATATCTCTTGTAGATGTGATCCAGAAAATCGAGCTGCAACGCATTGCCACAGCCTACAACATCATATTTGAAGTCCGTGAACTGCCGGATGACAAGCAGGTACTGGAAACCATCAACGAAAGACTGACCACCATCCTTGAAGGTCAGTTTCGCTCCAAAACCATCCTTGAAAGAGAACGCATCACCCGCTATAAAGATCTGGTCCGCCAGCTGGCGCAGGATGACGAACAATGTATCCTCGTAGGCCTACTTCTGGACGAACTGTACCAGAAATCCCTGCACGCCCGTGCAGAACAGCCACCGGCACCCAGACCCAAACCGCAAAGAAATTCCCGCCCCCGCAAAAAGAACTATCACGGTAAGCCGAAGGGCGGACAATCACAGAACAAGGGCCGCAGCGGGAATTACAATCGCAACCGCAGATAGAAAAGTGGAGAACTAAAATGAAGCTTCTTTCAACTCAGGTGGAAGGATACATCGAACGTTCATCCTGGATTCGCAAGATGTTCGAAACAGGAATGGTACTGAAAAAAAAGTATGGTGAAGACGCAGTCTGCGACTTTTCACTGGGCAACCCCGACGTTCCCGCACCCGCAGCAGTAGGTGAAGGACTGAGAGAACTTGCCGAAACAGCGCATAAGCCTTTTGCTTTCGGCTATATGCCTAACTTTGGCTACCCCACCCTGCGTGAAAAACTGGCTAAAACAGTTTCCGCAGAACAGGGTGTTAAAGTTGCAGGATCAGACCTGATCGTCACCTGCGGCGCAGCCGGGGCTATCAATGCTCTTTACCGGGCAATCCTCGAACCCGGCGACCAGATTCTCTGCCCCGCTCCCTTTTTCGTTGAATACGGCTTTTATGCCCAGAACTCCGGCGGCGAACTGGTTACCGTACCTTCCAAGCCGCTGACCTTTGAGCTAGACCTCGACGCCATTGAAGCAGCCATCAACGAGAAGACCCGCGTGGTGCTGATCAACTCCCCCAACAACCCCACCGGGGCTGTCTACACCAAGGCGGAGCTTGAAGGGCTGGCTGCGATCCTCAAAAAAGCGAACGAAGGCCGCGAGCGGCCCATCTTCCTCGTTGCTGACGAGCCATACAGGTTCCTCGCTTTCGATGATGTGGAAGTTCCGTCCATTCTGCCACTTTACCCTTACAGCATCGTAGTAAGTTCTTTTTCCAAGAACCTTTCCCTTGCCGGTGAGCGCGTGGGTTACGGCCTGCTCAACCCGGAAATGCCGGGCAAAGAACAGTTAATGGCCGGACTGGTGTTAACCAACCGCATCTTAGGTTTTGTCAATGCCCCCGCAGTGGGTCAGAAGCTGCTTGAAAAGGCCATCGGCTCACAGGTAGACAAGAACATTTACCTTGAACGCCGCAATGCCATGGATTCCGTGCTTAAAGATGCCGGGTATTCCTACACCATGCCCAAGGGCGCATTCTACTTCTTCCCCGAAGCACCCGGCGGTGATGATGTAAAATTCTGCGCCGCATTGCAGGAAGAAAAAATCCTCGCCGTGCCCGGAACAGGATTTGGTTGTCCCGGCTACTTCCGCCTCGCATTCTGCGTAGGCACAGAAGTAATCGAACGTTCCCGCGAAGGTTTCAAAAAAGCTATCGCTAATTTTAAGTAAAGTATGCCTTCGGCGACCCTGCCGGGGGCCTAAAACCCTTTGAAAAGGGTTTTAGAATCCCAAACTTTTTTAGTAGGGCTTCGCCGCTTCGCAAATAGATTAGTCCAAACGCAAAGACCGCAATATCTTTCGAGATATTGCGGTCTTTTTTGCTGGGTCGCTTTTCCAAGCTGCATGCGAAGCTTATTAAAAAGTTTTGAGGGGATGGGGTCTGGGGAAGGGGAACTTTTCCCAAAAGTTCCCTTTCCCCAGCCGCCGGAGGCATAAATTAAAACTTATATTTTAAATTAAAAAATGCTCCGAAAGCGGATTCCTGATCTTCTGAACCGAACTTATCTCCGTGCTTGTCAAAGAACTTGGTTTCCCTTGCGAACACATATTCCGGCCCAATGGACATGGAAAAGTTTTTAATCGGCTTGCAGTCATAATAAACACCAAGCTTCATACTGCTCACCTCCACGTATCCGGCATCCGAAACAGCGCTGTCATCTTTGAGGCGATAAGTTTTGCCGTCTAAGTTGAAGGCAGTGCGAATGGTGGAGACTTCATCAAAAGAATATCCCACCTCAGTGGCAGGCATGCCGAGGTTTACGAAATACCCGGAACCGTCCTCAGCATAGTCAGTGTAGTTCACACCGAAATAAGGCATAGCCGAAACCCGGATGCTGTTGGCAAAAGCACGCAGTCCGATCAATGCCTTCAAATTTTCATTGAAGGAATAGCCGATATGCCCACGCAAAGCACCACCGTATGAATCTTCCATCTGCTCTTCGAAAGCGGATGTCCCGGTTATTCCGACTCCGTAAAACCAATTATTATTGATCGCACCATTAAGAGTGTAACCAATGCTCAAACGGTGCAAGGTATCCCAAGGATCATCCTGACCGTTACCGAAATTAAGCTGCCCCACATTATCCCAGGAGTAATGCTGCCCTTCGTAGCTGACGGAAAATCCCCCGGCATTCAGACGGACTTGTCCTCCGGCAACACTGGAGGAACCGTCACTGTCTTTGTAGTCAGCGTCGGAAATATATTTCCCGGTAGCCCGGACGGATATGGGCTCAAAAAGTCCTTTCTCTTCTTCTGCTGCGGCGGCGGTACTGGCGCAGCACAGAATTAAAAAAGCAAGTATGGTATTGGTAATTTTGGTCATAAAAAAGAGCTCCTTCAAAACAGATTATTCTTTGCAGTCAGCAATTGAATAAAATTCACAGCGTGAACAGCTTGTAATTAACATGTGAAATAATCGTGAAATAGCAATTTTAATAAGACAAAACACCTCAATTATTCTTAAGAAACCACAATAAATAGACCTTATTCAACTGATCCTTCTGTCGAACTGAAATCAATGGAAACAATTGTGCCGCCTTCAGAACGCCTGCTTATGGAAAAAATCCAATCAAACCGATCACACAACCTTTGTACTATGGATAACCCAAGCCCGAGACCGCAACTGCTCTCCCCTTTCACATAAGGATCTGAAATATTTTTCATAATATTATCAGGAATGCCCATTCCGGTATCCCATACAGTCACTAAAGAATCGTTTATGCGAATTCCGACAGAGCCACCCGGAGAAAATTTAAAAGCATTGCTGAGGACATTAGTAAGAACAATGGAAAAAGCACGTTCAGAAGCATTATTGGAAGCGAAACCGCTCACTTCCACAATCGGTTTAACTTTTTTGAGCTCTGCAAGGGGCTGTAAACTTCGAAGAACCCTCTCAACAGCCTTGTTTATCTTGAAACAACCGTCCGAAACTTCCTTGTTTTCTTCCCGGGCTATCCAGAGCAAAGTTTCAATAGTCTCTTCCATATCCTTTACTGAACGCTCTATCCGGCCCAAAGGTTTCTGCATCTCAGGAATTTCAGAAGAACGGGAAAGTCTGACAAGCTCCAAAGCACCTTTGACAACACTTAACGGGGTGCGCAATTCATGACTGACATCTCTGGTAAATTCCTTTTCCCGCTTGATAAACAGACGCACTCTTTCAAATGAATTCTGAATATTTAAAGCAAGCAGACCTATTTCATCTTTGCGTGCTGACTCCGAGAACGACCGATCCAAATCATCCGCCTTGTATGCCCTTAGTTTTTCAGTAAAAGAATCAAGGGGATGGAACACCATTTTACCAATAAATATCACCAGAATTATGCCCAAAGCAGCAATAAAAACGAAATAAAGAATAAAAATACTGGTAGTACCCAAAAGACAAGACTGCTTGGCAAGCACATGACTGGCATCGTAAATCAGAAACAGTCTCCTACCTCCTTCAGGATAAGTGCGCACCAATGTATTGTGGGTATCCGGGCCGGGAATTGCTGCCGGGCCGCTGGTTTCATAAAAGCCGTCCCGCAAAGAAGGCAACTTGTCCTTAAAATCAAGAGGGAGCTGCTCCGGATCTGTTACTGCCTGCAAATTCAGCAATATAGGCAGACGTGCATTTTTGTCTTCAGCGTAACGCCTGAAGTAATCATCAGCCTCATCACGGAGGATATTATTGATAACCTCATCCTCAGTAACCCGGGCTGTTCCGAACTGAGCCCAGCTATATAATCCAAGCAAAGTCACCAAAAAGACACTGTAAAAAACAATCGCCTTGAAGCGTAAACTGTTAATCTTCATTTTTCCCGGCCAGCTTAAAACCGACTCCATGGACAGTCTGAATCATGGGATAAGAAAATTCCTTGTCCACCTTACAACGCAACTTATAAATATGACTACGTAAAGAATCACTGTCCGGAGGATCTTCACCCCAGATGGAAAACTCCACATCCTTACGGGCCAACACGTTGGGGTAGGTCTCCATAAGAAGCCGTAAAATCTGAAAACAGGCCCGGTTAAGCTTAATGGAGCTCCCTTCCCTGCTTACGGCCATACTTCCGGTATCCATAACCAAAGAACCGACACTCAACAACGAATTGCTGCGCCCTCTGTTGCGCACGGTAATTGATTTAAGCCGCGCACTTAACTCTTCCAGAGCAAAAGGCTTCACGAGGTAGTCATCGACTCCGGCAGCAAAACCTGTAAGCTTATCCTGCAATGCGTCTAAAGCTGTAAGTATTATAATGGCGGGCTGAGAAATGGGAGCCTTGCGAATCCGGGAACAGACATCAATTCCATCCATCCCCGGTAGCATAACATCCAGTATGATAGCATCGTACTTTTCAGTCACGGACAGATGCAGCCCGACAACCCCGTCGGCAGCATAGTCAACAACATGACCGCATGCTTCCAGATAGTCACATATATTTTCAGCAAGGTCCTGATGATCTTCTACAACCAACAATTTTAATGGCGACATGTCAAACCCCCATTTCATGAAAGCTAAAACATTAAATCAAAGTCTTTTTCTCATACTTGGCAGCACCGGAAAAGAGAATAATTGCCATATACCTAGGCCGATTTCTGTGAAATATATGTGAACAATTGGCCTGATCTACCCAACCTGCCCCTTCAAGCGTAATTCGCGATCCACAAACTGGCTCAGCACTAAAGAGACCAGTGCCATTCCTGCTGCTCCGAGGAAAACAATACGGTAATCCTGCATCCAGGCGATTCCTCCCAGTACAGGCACAAACACTGCCGCAATATGGTTTATGGTAAAACTGACCGCCATACTTGGCGCAATATCCGGTTTGTCGGCAATCTTCTGAAAGAAAGTTTTGATGGCTATGGTGAAGTTGAAAAAGATATTATCTAAAATATAGAGCAGTGCTCCCACAAGGGGGCTGTCAGTGTAGGCATAGGCGGTAAAAATCAAGGTAAGGCTGACGTATTCGAGAGTCAGGACCTTGCGTTCACCAAACTTGTTTACCGACTTGGCAATAAGTGGATTCACAAAATAGTTGATCACATTATTGACCACAAAAAGAATGGCGATATGCTGCAAAGAAAATCCGAATTTCTTAACCAGCAAGAAAACGGCAAAAGCCACAAAAATCTGCCTACGCGCCCCGGCTATAAATGTCAGGGCATAGAAGAGCCAGTACTTGGAACGAAAGATCATCTTCTTGTGCTGCGGAGGCAAATCAGGAGAGGATGGATCACGGGTCAGACAATAAAATCCGGCGATAACCGCAACCAGCCCAGCTCCCAAAAATATATCCTGATAATCCATGAATCCGGAAATGGATATTACAACTATGCCCACGCAAATATTCGTAGCAGCGGCAAGACTACGCAAGCGGCCCATGACCAGCGGAGCCTCAGAGTAGCCGAAATATTGCAGGGTCAGGGATTGATTCAGGGTTTCGTAGTAGTGGAAGCCGAAGGACATAACCAGAGTAGTCAATGCCAGCCCGGCAAAAGACGGAAAATACCCGGTAATACAGATACCAATTCCCATAACAATCACCGAAAGTGCAGCCAGCCGATGCTCCTTGATGAACATGAGCACGTAGATTACAAGCAAAGCCAGAAAGCCCGGAATTTCCCGGATGGACCCAAGCATGCCGAACTCTCCGCCGTCCAGCCCGGCGACTTCAACGGCAAAGTTGTTGAGCAGGGTCCGCCAGCCCTGAAAGCCGACAGTGGTAGCAATGGTCAGCACAAGCAGAAATATATACATCTTACGGGAAGTGAAGCTTTTTGTAGGCACGCTGCGATCCTTAAAATGATGAGATTGTGATAAATGGGCGTATAGCAGGGACGGCAAAAGTAATCCTGCATCTTTTATAAAACAAGTAAAATTTAACAGGCAAAGAAATGGCAGACTTTCCTCCCCCGTATACAGTACGGGTCAGCCCAAGGGCGAAAAACGTGATCATCAAACTCATCCCTGACAAGGGGCTTGAAGTGGTATTGCCCAGAGGGGCGAACCGCAGAGATGTGCCCTACTTTCTTGAAAAGCGGAGGGAATGGATTGAGCACAATATTCGCAGACTGGAGCAAAAAGGGCTTTCCCTATCCCCGCCGGAGCTGATCCTGCCTGATGAAATATGTTTTGCCTCCAGCGGAAAAATTTTCACGGTAAGAAGAGTCGAAAACCGTAAACCGGGACTGCGCATGCGCCGTAATGTGGACAAACTTCTTTTAAGCGGCTCGGACTGGTCCCCGAAAGAAGAGCTTGAAGTGCTGAACCGTTTTGTGCGCAGTGAAGCGCGGGAATTCCTTGTGCCCGAACTCAAAAAAATATCAGACGAACTCAACCTGCCCTTCAGCAAAGTATTCATCCGTTCCCAGCGCAAACGCTGGGGCAGCTGCTCTGCCAAGGGCAATATCAACCTGAACATGAAACTCCTGTTCCTGCCCTACCGCTTGATGCGCTATGTACTGATCCACGAACTCTGCCACACCGTACACCTCAACCATTCAGCAAAATACTGGCGGCTGGTTAAAATGGTGGAACCGGATGTGGAAGAGCTGGAAAAGGAACTTTCCGAAGCCGGAAGGCTGGTTCCGGCTTGGATTAATTTTTAATGCTCCAACCTTTCACCCTGCTTCTTCCTCTTTACAAACACGCACAAATGGATGAAGTTTAATTTTTTAATAAGAACACAGCTAAAAGCACAATCACATATATCTCTTTGAGGATTCGCGATGGAAATCAGCAGCAAGAAAGTGGGAAATGTTTTAATACTGGGCATCAAAGGACGCCTTGATGCGCTTACGTCTACAGATCTTGAAAACGAAATGTGCAAACAAATTGAAGCCGGGGAAACTAAAATAGTCTTCGATCTTGGGGATCTGGAATACATTTCCAGTGCCGGACTTAGGGCCATTCTTTTTTGCGCCAAGAAACTGAAGACAACAGATGGCACCATTGCTTTCGCCAATATTGCCGGAATGATCAGCGAAGTATTTGAAATTTCCGGATTCGGTACAATGTTCAATATCTACAGCTCCGCTCTTACCGCTGCGGAAAAAATATCCTGAGAGATTCTATATGCTGCGTCTTGTTCTGACCTTCCTTATGACATCAATATTCCTCATCAGCGGGCAAACTTGCAAAGCCGAAGGGTCCCGGACCATTTCCAAGGAAGAAATACGCCGGGTTCTGAAGAACAACCCGGATCTGATTTTTGATGCCCTGAAAGGACATGAGGAAAAGCTCTACGACCTTTTGCAGATCGGACTTGAAAGAAAAAACAAATCCCGGATCAGGGCAGGCAGACTCAAGCAGCTTAAAAATCCCAAAAATCCACAGCTCCACCCGGGCCGCCCGGTATGGGGTTCATCCAATGGGAAAATCAATATTGTAGTCTTCTCCGACTTCCAGAGTGCGACCAGTGCGAAGGCGGACAAGGCAATCCATGAGTTGCTGGAAAAGCACCCGGACATCAGCTACCGTTTCCGGCACAACCCGCTTGGATTACACAAGATGTCTCTCCCTGCGGCCAGATATTATGAAGCCCTTGCCATTCAGGATCAGACCAAGGCAAAGAGACTTAATCGACTGCTCCTGCAAAACAGACTGTCCATCAAGAAGAACGGGACAAAAAGACTTGATCAGCTGGCAGAAAAATGCGGAGCGGATATGGCACAACTGCATCGAGTCCTGAATTCTGCACAGGTCAATGCTCGAATTGACGGGGACCGCAAGGAAGCCCGCAAGCTGGGCCTGACCGCATCCCCGGTATTTCTTGTAAACGGGGTAACTGTGACAGGGGCCGCCCCGGTGGAAGAATTTGAAGAAGTGCTCCAGATGATTCGCAGCAATTAAAATTCTCGACGGCTTCCAGCCTTGTGTTATTTTTTTAGGAATATCAAAACAGACCACAACAATAATACTGGGCATGAGCACGATAGTGATATATTATCGTAGCATTCCAAAATACATATAATCTTCCAACTAAATGAACGTAATGCCACAAAGTGAATCTGATGTACGCCGTGTATTCCTGCATACCGGGGATGCATATATCGGCGTAAAACCAACCATAGTTTCTACTGTTCTCGGGTCTTGTGTGGCGATATCCATGTTCTCTCCCCGCAAAAGACAAGGGGTTATCTGTCATGCCTTCCTGCCCTCACGCTCAGAAATTAAAAATACAAACGAGCCTTCCATTCAGATTTGCAGGTATGTAGACACAGCTGTCGACCATTTGCTAAAGAGTATGAGGCGTCTGGGGGTCAGAAAAAACGAACTTGAAGTTAAGCTTTTCGGTGGAGCAACCGGCTTGACTTATTCTCAGGTAAGACCGTCATGCGCGTTGGGAATCGGCAACAGAAATGTTGATGCCGCCCTGGAAAATTTAAAAGCAATAGGACTCAAGCCTCTTACCATGGACGTGGGCGGAAATGTAGGAAGAAAGTTGCTCTTTTCAACCTACACCGGAGATGTCTGGATCAAAAGGCTTGAAAAAAAGATGTTTTAGCCCCTCTAAACGGCCATACTCTGCAAGAATAAAATGAAATTCACTAATAAGCTTTCTTCTGCTCTTCTTCTATTCGCCCTTTTTATTTTCTGCCTGCCCGGGCTTTCCGCAGCAGGCAACACCATCTACCAATACTCGATCATTGATTCTTTACTTGCAGGCAATTACGATGGTGAACTGACCATTGCAGATTTAAAAAAGCACGGAGATACAGGACTGGGCACTTTCAACAGTCTGGACGGAGAAATGGTTTTCCTCGACGGCGAGGTATACAAAGTCAATGCCCGAGGTAAAGTCCTTAAAACGAACGATAACGAACTCACTCCATTTGCGGCTGCGGCTGTGTTCAAAACAGACAAAATAATTAAACTTGATTCCGTAAAATCTCTGGATGAATTGAACAGCAAAATTTCAAAAGCCCTTGGTTCTGAAAACATCTTTTACGTTATTCGTATTGATGGAAAATTTCACAAAATGCGCACCCGCAGTGTCCCGGCTCAGAAAAAACCATACCCGCCACTGAAAGAAGTGGTTAAAAATCAGAGTATCTTTGGATTTAAAGAAATTGAAGGAACCATGATCGGTATAAAAAGTCCTTCCTATGTCAAAGGGATCGGGGTACCTGGTTTTCACTGGCATTTCATAAACAAGGAGCGCACTTTCGGGGGGCATGTTCTTAATTGCATCTTCAAAAATATGGCCGCAAAAGTCGGAACATACAACGAATTTCAGTTACAACTTCCCGAGACCAGAAGCTTTCTCGACTCTAAATTCGAAAAAGATAGACAAAAAGAATTAAAAGAAGTGGAAAAAGATTCTGAGAAGAAGTAAAATAACTCCATAATCACTCTCTTTGTAACTGTATAATATTGGCCGGGAGTTAAGCATGAGCGAACGAATCCTTGTTCAGGTAGACGAAGACCTTGAAGCCATCATGGGCCGTTATCTGGAAATCAGACAAAAAGAACTAGCGGAGCTCGAAGAAGCAGTTGCTCAAAAAAACTTCGAAATCATCAGGTTGCTGGGACACCGTCTCAAAGGCACCGGTTCCTCATATGGACTTGACGAACTGACCCGACTGGGAACTCTCATTGAAGACAAAGCTATGGACAACGATATGTCTAAGGTCCCGGAATTCACTGCTGAGATCAGACATTTCCTGAACCATATCGATATAGAATTTGTTGAAATGGACGAATAATAAATAAGGCCGGGAGTTTCCTTAACTCCCGGCCTTACCATTTTACATCAAAAACTTTCCGGTAACCGAATCAGGATTGGCGATAATTTCTTCAGGAGTCCCCTGAGCCACAATCTGCCCGCCGGACTCCCCGCCTCCGGGCCCCAAGTCAAAAACATAATCAGAAGCACGAATCACATCGGTATTATGCTCGATGACGATAACCGTGGCTCCCTTCTCCACCAGCTGTTGCAAGACCTTGATAAGCTTCCCCACCTCGTGCATATGCAGCCCGGTGGTAGGCTCATCAAGGATATACAATGTTCCGGGCAGGCTGCGCTTACCAAGCTCACGGGAAATCTTGATGCGCTGTGCTTCACCACCGGAAAGGGTTGTAGCTGGCTGGCCCAATTGCACATATTCGAGTCCGACCTGTTCCAGTACTTCCAGCCTGCGTTTGAGCGTAGGGTGATTCTCAAAAAAAGCCTTGGACTGACGCACGGTCATATCCAGCACTTCCGCAATATTCTTGCCCTTGTAATCAACTTCCAGAGTCTGGCTGTTATACCGCTTGCCCTTGCATACATCGCAGGTCACGTACACATCGGGCAGAAAATGCATCTCCACCCTGATCTGACCATCACCGCGACAGGCTTCGCAACGACCGCCACGCACGTTAAAACTGAAACGACCGGGCTTGTAACCCCGTTTTTTAGCTTCTTTGGTAGCGCAGAAAATCTTGCGAATATCATCAAAGATTTTTGTATAAGTTGCCGGGTTGGAACGCGGAGTCCTGCCGATGGGCGACTGGTCGATGGAAATAATTTTCTCAATTTTCTCGATGCCGTCAATGCCGGAAATACGTCCGGGCTGATCCACCTTCACCCCACGCGACAATGCTATGTGCTTGTACATGGAATCCACCACCAGCGAACTCTTGCCCGAACCGGAAACCCCGGTAAAACAGCAGAGTACGCCCAGCGGAATATCCACATCAAGATTCTTAAGGTTGTTAGTATTAACACCTTTCATCTTGATCCAGTCTTCGGGGATGCGTCGCTCATCAGGCTTGTCCAAAGCCAGCTCGCCACGCAGATACTTGGCAGTCAAAGTCTGAGCCTTACCGAGCAGCTTTTTCACACTGCCCTGATAAACAATCTCGCCGCCGAGCATGCCCGAACCGGGACCAATCTCAATTACATGGTCTGCGCTGCGAATGGTGGATTCATCATGCTCCACCACCAGTACGGTATTACCACGGGATTGCAGGGAACGCAGGGTTTTAATCAACCGCTCATTATCGCGCGGATGCAAACCGATGGAAGGTTCATCAAGTACGTAGGTAACACCCACCAGCCCGGAACCGAGCTGTCCGGCCAGCCTGATACGCTGAGCCTCACCACCGGATAAAGTTGCCATGTTCCGGCCAAGGTTCAGGTAATCAAGACCCACGTTAACCATAAACCCGAGACGGTGGGTCAATTCCTTCAGCAGCGGTTCAGCGATAAGCATTTCGTGCCCTGAAAATTCCAAACCTTCCAGCCAATCCAATGCCCGTTTGATGGACATGGAGCAGAACTCAAAAACTGAAACAGAATTCACTTTTACGGCTAATGACTCGGGACGCAGTCTCGCGCCTTCACAGGCCGGGCATGGTCTTGACTGACGGAAACGCGAAAGCTCGTCACGCCAGATACGCCCAAGATTATGGCCCACCTCAAGCAGATCCACCACGCCTTCCCAGCCCAGTTCCTTGTCACCGTAGAACAGGGCTTTGTGCGCAGCAGCTGAAAATTCACTAAGCGGGGTATCTACTTTAAAACCGTGTTTTTTGCCCAGTGCACGGAAATCCGCTTCATAGCGTTCAAACATCTTGGGCGATTTCCACGGGATGACCGCCCCTGTCTTGAGCGACAACCCTTTGTTGGGGGCCAGCAATTCCGGTTCATAATAATCCACACTGCCGAGACCGGAGCAGAGTGTACAGGCACCCTGCGGGCTATTGAATGAAAACAACTGCGGAGAAAGCTTGGGCATACTTATCTTGCATGAAGGACAGGTGGACATGGTGGAGAGGTACACATCATCGCCGCCGATGATGGAAACCACAATGGATTCGTCCCCGTAACGCAGGGCAAGCTCAAGGGAATCGCCCAGACGTTTTTTCATATCGCCTTTGATTACAAGGCGGTCCACCACCAAATCAATATTGTGTTTCTTATTCTTCTCAAGGTCCGGCGCATCATCAATAGTGTAGACTTGCCCGTCCACACGCACACGCACGAACCCTTCTTTTTTCAACTTTTTGAACAGGTCCTTATGCGTCCCTTTCTGGTGATCCACCAGCGGGGCCATCAGCATGAATTTAGTGCCTTCACCAAGAGCCATGATCCGGTCCAGAATCTCATCGGAAGTCTGGGCCGCAATGGGGATGCCACATTCAGGACAGTGGAATTTACCCAGCCTTGCAAAGAACACGCGCAAAAAGTCATAAATCTCGGTTACCGTACCCACGGTTGAACGCGGGTTACGCGAGGTGGATTGCTGTTCCAACGAAATGGCCGGGGAAAGGCCCTCGATCTTGTCCACCTTTGGTTTGTCCAGCTGTGGGAGGAATTGCCTTGCGTATGCGGAAAGGGATTCCACATACCTGCGCTGGCCCTCGGCATAGACAATATCGAAGGACAAGGTGGATTTACCGGACCCTGAAGGACCACAGACCACAACCAGTTGGTCACGTGGAATATCAAGGGTCAAATTTTTAAGGTTGTGCTGACGCGCACCTTCAATATGGATAGATTTTTTCATGTATTAAGATGCCTCCGGCGGCTCTCCGAGGGCCAAAGAAACTTTTTGAAAAAAGTTTCTTTGGACTCTTCAAAAACTTTTAATATGGCTTCGCCGTGTTATGCGGATAGTTGGAAAAATTCAACGAAGGGAGAGAATAAGCATTTCCAGAAAGAAGGCAAGTTTATCAGGAATGATTCTTAATTATTTTTTATGTCTTTGTCAGGATCTTCGCATTTAGGCATAGGACTGGTGCTGAAATTATCTTCCACGTCCTCAAGCCCGTTTTCTTTGATGTCTGCGACGAACAACTCCACTAATTCCGGATCAAGTGACGGTCCTGCCAGCTTACGCAGGATGGAGAAAGCTTTATTAAGGTCCATGGCATTCTGATAGGTGCGGGTAGTGGTCACCGCGTCAAAAACATCAGCTATGGAAAGAATACGTGAGCCGGTTTTAATTTCATCGCCCTGCAAACCGTTGGGATATCCTGTGCCGTCCAGCCGTTCATGATGAGAACGCACATATTCAAGGGCAGGACCGAGGAATTCCAACCCGCGCAACATACGGAATCCCCATTCCGGGTGCTGTTTGATCTCTGCCAGCATTTCAGCATCAACCTTAGTATCCACATTTTGAATCAAACGGTCACTGAACCCGATCTTGCCTATATCGTGCAAGGTTCCGGCCACGTGCATGGTCCAAATTTCATCTTCGGAAAGTTCCATCCTGCGCGCCAGACGTTCGCAGTAAAGTCCCACCCGTTCCGCATGACCGCGGGTATACGGATCACGCAGGCTCAGTCCACGAGCCACAGCCTTGATGGTTGCCACAACATTACACTTAAGTTCCTCATTGGCCTGCTCAAGAGCAAACTCACGAGCCTCAATACGGACCATCATCAACCCCACGGATTCAGCCAGTTCCCGCACATAAGGATCAAATCCCTCAGTGGTCAAATTCATAATATCATTGGAATAATTGCCGCCTGAAATTTCCTGAATACAGGTCAGCAGTTCGGTAAGTCCTTTCATGAAGCTATCCGTGGTTAAGGGTACAACAAGACTGATTGTCTTCCCTTTTATACTGAAGTGGAGGAAAGTTCCAGAGGGGATAAAAACGGATTAGTTGGATGAATTTGAGCAAATTATTCTGATGGAATAATTCTAGTAGAATAAAAAATATTATTCTCTTGGAATAATATTAATGCAAAATAAATACCCCCTTTGCAAGATTGCTGAGGGGGAGATCTTAACTAAAAAGTCCTGACCAGCCACTTCCTAAAAACTGGATCAACAAGATTCCATCCATTTTCTTCGTCGCTAATTAAATCCTGCAAACTTAAATGTTTTAGGGCTTTTTGAACTCCTCCCGGAGAAAGGTTGGTTTCCCTTAAAAAAGCCTGCGAGGTAACTTTACTTCCCGGATGTTTCGCAAGTCCCACCAACAAGCCCTGCTGTACAGAAGTTAAGCCATCCACAACTCCCTGATATGAGTATCTTTCACTTGCAAGCAATGATTCAAAACATTCATCCACATCTTCAAGGTTGGGATCAGTTCCCATGCTGAACAACAAATAGCAAAACAACTGCGCGTAATAAGGATACTGCTGAACAAGATTAGATACAGAGGCCGCCGCTTCGTGTGAAATAAAATTGCCTCCCTTTTCGAAAAGATCAACAATATACTCCACAAGGTCATCGTGAGGCAGCGGAGGAAGTTCCATCAAAAGAGTGCTATTGTAGAAAGGACGATGCCTGTCCGTAAACATAGACTTCAGAATACGCCGCCTGCTACCCGCAAAGATATACCCCACGCTATGCATTTGGATATGGGTCCGCAACAAAGCTTCGGTTTTACCTTTGTCCACTTCTACAATATCCTGAAATTCATCCATGGCAATATGCACAGGCTTGTCCACCTTTTCTGCAAACCGCCCGATCTCAGAAAGAAGCGACTCAAGCAGATCATAACCGGAAATGCCCTCAGAAGCGCGCACATCTATCTGTATTCCGCCATCCTCAGTGGGTGTGAAAACCGGACGGTAGGTCTTGAAAAAATCAAGCAAAGCCTTTTTGCTCTTCTCAAAAAAGGACACGTAATCGCTCAGCCCTTCATAAATAGCCTTAGCAAGTCTGGACGCTAGATCTTCAACCGACATAACTCGGTAAAAATCCACATAAAAGACATATGCCCCTTTATCATGCAAATCCTTTTGAGCTCGCTTAATCAGAGAAGTCTTCCCGTATCTACGCGGAGAAAATAGGGTAACATTCGCACCGTTCATGCCGTGCAAAATCAGATCTGCAAGTTCTTTTTCACGATCACAAAAGGGATCGCTGGGCCGTAAGGTATTAAATCGGAAAGGATTATTCATGGATCACCTAAAATCATTCTAGCAGAATATTAAATTTTATTCTTATAGAATTATTCTAGTGGAATATTTTGGTTTGTCAAACAAAGAAAAACTCCCTGCCTCGCACGAGACAGGGAGTTCCTACTTCCAAAAAATATCAACCAAAAATTAAAACTACTTATCCATCTCAACCTTCTCCCCCCGATAAGTATCCCACTGGGCAACTCCACCGCCAATGTACACCTGCCCCGGCAAGGGGAAATGGGTATGAATGAATATCCATTTACGCTCCGCCTTAGCGTGCTCTACCAATGCGTCTGCTATGGCGTTCATCATGCCCTTTACCTTATCGTCGTCAAAGAACCCCGGTACGTAGAGGTCTACAAACAAAGGCTTATTGCTGCGCTTACCTTCGTACACAACAGCATCAAAGGTCTGCCAATAGTAGGTGATGAACGACTCTTTGATACCTGTATCCTTGCTAACATCCTTGCTGACCGACGCCAAAACCGCCTCTACATCAAGATCGGTTTTGGGTGAGGTCACCCTGACCATGGGATCGGCGGGGTCGATGCCGCCTTCGGCATACGAATTCACGGGAAAAAGCGATGCTGCGCAGAGGATGCAAAGCAAGAGAAAAGCAGGAATGAAAGCGTTTTTGACGGAGTTCGACATTTGGGGAATCCCTAGATTTAAAGATGATACTTACCAAAAAATAAACGGGCCGTTGCAATATACAACGGCCCGTTTATTTTGAAAAGCATATTCGCCAGTCTGTTAAGCCCCGACATGCTCCTTGTAAGCCTGTACGGTGTTGATCAGAAGCTGGGCAATGGTCATGGGACCGACTCCGCCGGGAACCGGGGTCATGGCGGACGCCACGTCTTCGAGGGCGGCGTAATCGCAGTCACCAACCAGACCTTCGTCTGTGCGGTTGATACCTACGTCAATTACGACTGCGCCTTTCTTAACCATATCCTTCTTGATGAACTTGGCAATGCCGATGGCGGCGAAAACGAAATCTGCTGCTTTGACTTCCTCGGCGAGGTTGTCGGTGCGGGAATGACAGACAGTTACGGTGGCGTTTGCGAAATCACCGTACTGCATGAGCATCATGGCAAGGGGTTTACCTACAATGTTGGAACGACCAACCACAACCGCTTTCTTGCCGGAGGTGGGCAGGTTGTAGCGTTCCAGCAGGGTCATGATGCCTGCGGGGGTGCAGGAACGGAAACCGGGCAGACCGAGCATGAGCTTGCCTACGTTCATGGGGTGGAAACCATCCACATCTTTGCCGGGATCGATGAGTTCAAGACAACGCTGGCTGTCCAGTCCCTTGGGCAGGGGCAGCTGCAAGAGGATACCGTCGATGGTCTCGTCTGCGTTCAGCTTCTGGATCAGTGCTTCAAGATCATCCTGAGCAACGGACGCATCAATACGGTGAGCAGTGGAAACAATACCTGCTTTTTCGCAGGCAATTTCCTTGTTGCGCACGTAAACCTGAGATGCGGGGTCCTCGCCGACCAGAATAACGGCCAGACCGGGCGCTCTACCGTGTTTATCTTTAAGTCCGTCTATCTCTACCTTCAGCTCTTCACGAATAGTAAGGGCTGTTTCTTTACCATTCAAAATCTGCATTGAAATTTCTCCGCTGTTTAAGGCCTGTGGGTGAAAAATGCATATTGTAATTTTCTCCCACTGGCAAGAAGACAATATATACAAACAGGGCTGCGAGGAAACCCCACAGCCCTGTAATAAACTAATAAACCGTCAGTCTATGACGGATCATCTTAGTCTTCGCCGAAGAAAGCTTCCTTCAGTGCGGGACCGTAGTAGATGCCATCATCTTCGAGGTCTTCCTCGATGCGCAGCAACTGGTTGTACTTGGCAAGACGGTCAGAACGGCAAAGGGAGCCGGTCTTAATCTGGCCTGCATTGAGACCTACTGCGAGGTCAGCAATGAAGTGATCGCTGGTTTCACCGGAACGGTGGGATACAACGTTGGTGTAACCTGCGGTCTTAGCCAGTTCCATGGTGTCGAGGGTTTCGGTAAGGGTACCGATCTGGTTCAGCTTGATCAGGATGGAGTTACAAGCACCGCGCTCGATACCTTCAGCAAGAATTTCAGGGTTGGTTACGAACAGATCGTCACCAACAAGCTGAATTTCTTCACCGAGATCGTCGGTCATTTTTACCCAGCCTTCCCAATCGCCTTCTGCAAGACCATCTTCAATGGAAATAAGCGGGAAACGCTCTACGAAATCAGCGTAGAAATCAATCATGCCCTGAGCGTCGAATTCTTTACCTTCACCGGCCAGAACGTACTTGCCGTCTTTGTAGAATTCGGAAGCAGCAGCGTCGATAGCGAGTGCTACGTCAGCACCGGGGCGGTAGCCTGCTTTTTCAATAGCTTTCATGATGTATTCGAAAGCCTGTGCGTGAGACTCAAGGTTAGGCGCGAAGCCACCTTCGTCACCAACTGCGGTGTTGTGACCGTCAGCAGCCAGCAGACCTTTCAGGGTATGGAAAATTTCAGCACCCATGCGCAGAGCTTCAGCGAAGGTCTCAGCGCCGACGGGCATGATCATGAATTCCTGAATATCAAGGTTATTGGGTGCGTGCTCGCCACCATTGATGATGTTCATCATGGGTACGGGCAAGAGCTTGCCGTTTACGCCGCCGAGGTACTGGTAAAGAGGAATACCGAGCAGGTTTGCAGCAGCACGTGCAACAGCCATGGAGACGCCGAGCATTGCGTTTGCGCCGAGACGATCTTTATTTTCAGTGCCGTCAAGTTCGATGAGAATATTGTCGATGTTAACCTGACGCAGAGCATCCTGACCAACAAGAGCTTCGGCAATTTCTTCACGAATATTGGCAACAGCAACCAGTACACCTTTACCCATGTAACGATCTTTGTCGCCGTCACGCAGTTCGAGGGCTTCGCGGGTACCGGTGGATGCTCCGGAAGGAACAGCGGCACGGCCGGTTGCGCCGGATTCAAGTACTACTTCTACTTCTACGGTGGGGTTACCTCTGGAATCGAGAATTTCTCTCGCCCAGACTGCTACGATAGTGCTCATGACATTACTCCTTAAAAAACAACACTTTCCGGTTACTTTGGAACTGCCGGACACTTTCCCGGCAAAAGACCTACATTAAACTATTTTTCACTGCCAAACCAAGCCATGCGCAACCCGTCCAGAAGGAGAGTGGGTTCCACATGATCAATAGCCTGACAGACTTCAGCTATCTTGGAGGCAAAACCTCCGGTGGCGATGAGTTCAACCTCCCCGCCGAGAGTCTTGCCCAAACGCTCGCTCAAACCTTCAACCATGGCCGCAAAACCGAAGATAAGCCCCTGATTAAGGCTGTCTGCGGTACTTTTACCCGGCCTGATGGTATCAGACTCAATCTCAAGAGAAATATGCGGCAACTTCGCGGTACCGGATGCCAGTGCCTTGGTGGAAGAAAGCACTCCGGGACAGATAAGCCCGCCCATGTAGTCATTACCAACCACACAATCAAAAGTGGTAGCGGTACCGAAATCAACCACAATAAGGTTCTCGCTGTCGCTGATCTGGCGGCCCGCAAAAGCAGTAACCAGCCTGTCCGCGCCAACTTCCCACGGCCTTTCATATTTGTTGTTCAAAGCCAGCGGAATGGAATCCGGGGCAAAACGCAGTTCGCAGGGGAAAAACCTTTCCACGGCCTGTTTCAAAATCGGATTCATGGGCGGAACAACCGAAGACACGGCCCCGCCAATGATGTCCTCATTGGAAAATCCGGCCACCCTACAGATTTCAACGAGCTTAAGTCCCCATGAATCAGCAGTGCCTCCGGGATCGGTAGGCAAGGTGAATGAAGGACCGATTTTATCACGGGTGGAAAAACCGATTTTTGTATTGGTGTTTCCCACATCAAAAAGTAAAATAGTTTCCGAACTCAAAATTGGACTCCGCTGCTTGCTGGATTCTTACTCCAAAATCTAATACCATAATCCACAAAAACTAAAAACATGATTGCGGTACAATTATGCTACAACTTCAAGTCTGTTTTCATAGACCGCTCGAAAAACTAACACCATTGTTGATTTCTCTTTCCGGGCAGCCTGTTAAGACCTATCTGGATGTCCGCGTACTCCATTCTCGGAAATGAATCAATATGGTTTTCTGATCGAAAGTGAACACAAAAATGTTCGAAATGCAACATCTTTATAATAATTTGGTAGCTTATTGACTTGAGTGAAATTAAAAATTAAAAAAATTAATCATCAAAAAAATTTGATTTTCCCCTGAACCCCTATGCGGAGCATGCCGTGCCAGATAAAAAGCTTCTCTCCATTGCGGAAATTTCCCGCCTGCTGGAAGTCCCTGAATCAACCCTCCATTACTGGAAAAACCGTTTCGCCCAGTACTTGCCAAGCACAGGCCGCAACAGGCAGAAAAGGTTCAAATCCGAAGCAGTTGAAATTTTTAAAATTATTGCATCCATGCTCAAACAAGGCCACACAGCTGAAGATGTCATGGCGGAACTTTCCCGCAAATATCCTGTCAATGTGACTGTTGATCCTCAGAATCCCGAATCTGTCCCCCCGGCCCATATGCAAATCCAGGCACAGCAAGCCAATCTTGAACCTGCTATCCAGCTGGCTGCGGCCATGGGCACGGAAATAGCCAAGTCCATCAATGATGGTCTCAAGGGAATGCTATCCTGTATGCCCGCCGGAACCGTATCAGAAGACGTCAAGGCCTGCATGGACAAAGCCAACGCAGACCTGAGTGCTCAGAATGAAAGCATAGAAGGTATTAAAAACGAAAACGTCCTGCTCAAGGAAAAGCTTTCCATCATGGAAGCGGAGCTGGTCCGGCTACGCAAAGACCGCCGGGAAATGGAAAAGTTCCTCCTTGACAAGCTGAAAAACATTACTAAGTAATCCTTGCCTTTTTTTGTTCCTGACAGAACACCCTAAAATACACTCAAGAACCTTCCGGCTGTCTTACATAGCCGGAAGGAATTTTATGTTTACGGAGGAATTTAAATGACTGCCCAGACCGAAAAATTCGAATTCAAGGCTGAAGTTAACCAGCTGCTGGACATCCTTGTCCACTCTCTTTACACCAACCGCGAAATCTTCTTGCGCGAACTGGTTTCCAACGCATCCGATGCCCTCGATAAAATGCGTTTCGCCATCAACAGTAACCCTGAGTTGGACGATGAAGTGGAACCTGAAATTTTCATCGCCTATGACGAAGAAAACAAGACCGTAACCGTGACTGATACCGGTATCGGCATGACCCGCGAAGAAGTCATGGCCAACATCGGTACCATCGCCCATTCCGGCTCTGCTGAGTTCGTCAAGCAGGCTGCTGAATCCAAAGAAAGCCTTGATTCCCTTATCGGACGTTTCGGTGTCGGCTTCTACTCCATCTTCATGGTTTCCGACCATGTTGTAGTGCGCACCAAATCCTACCAGAAGGACGCACCTGCAATTCAGTGGGTTTCCGACGGCAAAAATGCTTACGAAATGACCGAAATTGAAGCGGAAATGGATCACGGAACCACCATTGAGATCCACCTCAATGAAGACAATACCGAACGCTTTGACTCCGATGACAAGCTCAAGGAAATCGTCAAGCGTCACTCCAACTTCGTATCCTTCCCGATCATGATCGGTGGCGAACGGGTCAACACTGTTTCCGCTCTGTGGCGCGAACCAAAATTCCAGATCAAACAGGAACAGTATGAGGAGTTCTACAAATTCCTGACCTACGATGTACAGCCTCCCATCGATACCCTGCACTTCTCCGTAGACGCTCCGGTACAGTTCAACTCCCTGCTCTTCATCCCTGAAAAGGATCTCGATATTTTCGGCATGGACCGCGACAACTGGGGACTCGACCTCTACGTACGCCGCGTGCTCATTGAAAAGCAGAACAAGAACCTGCTCCCTGAATACCTGAGCTTCATCAAGGGTGTGGTTGATACTGAAGACCTGCCCCTGAACATCTCCCGCGAAACCTTGCAGGACAACCTGCTCATCGGCAAAATCAGCGCGACCCTGACCAAACAGGTACTGGGACAGCTGGAAAAACTGGCCAAGGATGATGCGGAAAAATACGCCATGTTCTGGAAGGCCCATTCCAAGATTTTCAAAGCCGGGCACATGGACTTCGTTAACCGTGATAAATTCGCAAAGCTGCTCCGCTTTGATTCTTCCAAAGCAGAAAAGGATGCTCTTGTACCCTTCGCGGATTACATCGAGCGTGCCAAAGAAGACCAGAAGGAAATCTACTATTCAGTAGTAGCCAGCCGTGAGGCCGCGAACCTCAACCCGCACCTTGAAATCTTCCGCAACAAGGACATCGAAGTACTCTACCTCTACGAACCCATTGATGAATTCGTCATGGAATCTATCCGTGAACACGAAGAATTCACCTTTGTAGCTGCCGAGTACGCCGACCTTGAAAAGCTGGACAAATTCGAATCAGCTAAAAAAGAAGATGAGCCGGAACCGCTTTCCGAAGAACAGGAAAAAGACATGGATGCCCTCATCGCCAAGATGAAGGAAGTTTTCGGCGAGCAGGTTTCTGAAGTAAAAGTATCTGAGCGTCTTTCCGATTCTCCCTGCCGTCTGGTCAACCCCGGCGGAGCCATGACCTCTTCCATGGAAAAGATCATGAAGGCCATGAACAAAGACAGCTCCATCCCCACCAAGACCATGGAAGTGAACGCCGACCACCCGCTGCTGCGTTCCATGCTGGAAATCTTCAAGGTCAATCCGGATGACGAATTCATCGCCCTTTCTTCCAACCAGCTCCTTGAGTCTGCTCTGCTGCTGGAAGGCTACCTGAACGATCCCCACGCCCTTGTGGGACGCATTCAGAGCCTGCTGACCAAAGCAGGCGGCTGGTATGCCGAACTGGAAAAGAAAGACTAGCAATCTATCACAAAAAAGTGCATCAAATCCTCGGTAGCGTCTGTTGCCGGGGATTTTTATTTTATTTCAAATCAGTGTTGCTGCCAGCCCGCGCTTAAGATAAAATATTAAATGCTGACCCCGAAAAACAACAGCTGAACTTGTCTATGTCAGCTCTGCAACTTGGAGAAAAGAATGAACTTAACTGAAGAGCCAGGCCGCTTTGACTTACAAAGTGCGCTGGATAGATTCTCAGGGGACTTGGAATTACTGGAAGAGGCCATCGCCATTTTTACAGAAGAAGCGGTGAAGCATCTTGAAGAAATCAAGATCAACCTTAATCAGGGCAAACTGCAAGAAGCCTCAGCAAACTCCCATACTCTGAAAGGAGAATGTGGCGCAGTGGGGGCAGTACAAGCCTATTCTTTAAGCTGGTCCATGGAAAAAGTAGCGGCTGAAGGGGATGTTGATAAAACCAAAAAACTTCTTCCTCAATTGGAAGAAGAGATCTCACTGGCTTTAGAATTCCTTCCGAAGGAAAGCAAACAACTGAATTGACAACGAAGAACTAGTTATTGAGGACTTAACACGAACACTACTTCCTTTTTAATTCTGCTTAGGATAGGCATAATAAACTTTTCTTAAGCACTGAAGTAATATGAAAACTATCCTGATCGTCGATGACGACCCTAAGATGCTTGAACTGCTCAAGCACTACCTCAGAAATGAAGAGGTCAATGCACTTGCCGCCCTAGACGGTGAGCAGGGATTGTCGTTGTTTGAATCCAACCCTGTGGATCTGGTCATCATTGATATCTTCATGCCCAACATGGACGGCATTCAGACCATTCTTGAATTAAAACAAAAAAAACCGGAATGCAGAATTCTAGTCATTTCAGGGGGCGGAGAGTTCACCGGCCTTGAATACCTCAAGCAGGCCAAAGCCCTAGGTGCGAAAGAAGCACTGGTCAAACCGTTCACCCAGAACGATTTTCTAACCACAATACACAGCATACTGAATTAATATTCCTGCCTCCGGAAAGACCTACCTTCTGGAGCAAGCCAAGCTTACACCCAATCCCACGAAAGCTGTTCCCAGAACGGTATTAATATACTTGCAAATTGCCGTTCCCTTCAGAAGTCCCTTAATCTTTTCGCCGCCACAGGCGTAAATCATCATACACGCAAATGCGATGACGGTGAGCAAAGTCAGCAGCACGGCAAAATGCTGTAAGGATGCCTGCCCGCTACTGATAAACTGGGGAAACAAAGCACTGAAAAATACAATTGCCTTTGGATTCCCGGCCGCAACACAAAATCCCTGCATAAACAACCTTCGGGTAGAAGTTCTTTTGTTTTCCTGCACACCGGAATCTTCAAAATTAAAGCCACCGGACAAGAGTACTCCGATTCCGAGCCAGACCAAATAGGCAGCCCCGGCATACTTAACCAACATAAAAGCTGTTTCAGATGCTGCCAGCAGAGCTCCCAGACCGGCAATTGAAACAACTGCCTGCAAAAAAGAGGCAACGGAATTACCTAAAGCAGTGGCAACTGCCCGTCTGGCTCCATATTTAATCCCGTGAGTCAAAGCCAGAATCATGCTCGGCCCCGGAATTATGGAAGCCAGAAAAACCGTCATTACGTACACGGACCAAAATTCAATAGACATGGATTCCACCACCTCAAAAAAGTAATAGGCCGTGCCCGATAAAAATCGAACACGGCCTATGCTATCAATTTACATTAAGACTTAAGCTTCCAGTTCAGCGGCAGCCTTCTCAACGGAATCAATGAAACCCTGACGGGCTTCCCTGATCTTTGCGGCCAGATCTTCGTTATGAAGGGCCAAAATCTGAGCGGCCATCCATGCGGAGTTTTTAGCGCCGACCTTATCAAGGGCAACGGTTCCTACGGGGAATCCCGGAGGCATCTGCACGGTTGCCAGCAGTGCATCCATACCACCTAGAGCGGAGCCGCAGATGGGTACGCCGAGAACAGGACGGATGGTTTTTGCAGCAACAGCACCTGCAAGATGCGCGGCAAGACCTGCGGCACAAATAAAGATTTCACAACCGTTATCTTCCAGTTCCTTGACCAGTTTCGCAGTCCTTTCCGGAGTACGATGGGCAGAGGAAACAGTGAAAACGTGGGGAATACCAAGTTTGGTCAGCAAATCGGAACAAGGCTGCATTGTATCCTTATCCGAAATGGACCCCATGAAAATAGCTACTTTTGCACTCATTTTTTAAGACCCTTGTCACCTATGTCGCGACGGAAGTAAGCTTTGTCAAAGCTGAGTTTTTCAACAGCTTCGTAAGCCTTTTTCTGAGCTGCTCCGAGATCCGCCCCCAGAGCGGTAACACCCAGCACGCGTCCGCCACTGGTTAATGTTTTACCCTCTTCATACTTTGTCCCGGCCTGAAAGACCTTGACGCCTTCAATCTTTTCAGCTTCCTCGAAACCGCTGATCTCGGCTCCCTTTTCATAGGAAGCAGGATAGCCGCCGGCAGCCATGACCACGCAAATGGTGGTTTCATCCTTGAGTTTCACTTCCACTTCCGGGAGGCGATTCTCAACACAGGCCAGCATAATCTCGACCAGATCGCAATCCAGACGCATCAAGAGCGGCTGGCATTCGGGGTCGCCGAAACGAACATTGTATTCAAGAACGGAAGGACCGTTTTCTGTGTACATGAGTCCGGCATAAAGGATGCCGGTAAAAGGCTCGCCGCGATCGGCAAGCAGCTTGAGAATGGGCTTAATGACCATCTCTGCGGTCTCAGCATATTTTTCGCGAGGCAGAATTGGAGCCGGGCTGTATGCACCCATACCGCCGGTATTGGGTCCGGTATCACCTTCGCCCACGGCTTTATGATCCTGTGCGGAAGGCAGCAGTGCGTACTCTTCTCCGGCACAGAAAGCGAGAAAAGAAGCTTCTTCACCCTTGAGGGCTTCTTCCACAACTACTCGTTCCCCGGCAGAGCCGAAAACTCTTTTAACCATCATATCGTCAAGGGCTTCAAGAGCCTCTTCAACGGTTCCGGCCACAACAACACCCTTACCTGCGGCAAGGCCGTCCGCCTTGACCACGATAGGTGCGCCCTGTTCTTCTACAAATTTCTTGGCTTGTTCATACTCATCAAAAACCTGAAAAGGAGCGGTAGGCACACCGGAATCACGCATGGTAATCTTGGAAAAGGCTTTGCTGCCTTCAAGATTGGCTGCATATGCGCCGGGGCCGAAGCAGGGGATTCCTTCCTTGCTAAGAGCTTCCTTGATGCCCAGTACAAGGGGCAGTTCCGGTCCTGCCACAACAAGATCAATCTTGTTTTCCTTGGCAAATTTTACCAGTCCGGGCAGGTCGTCGTCTTTGATGGGCACGTTGGTACCGTGCAGACGGGTTCCACCGTTACCGGGTGCGATAAAAATTTCAGAAACCTTGGGACTCTGACTGATCTTCCATGCCAGAGCGTGTTCTCTTCCGCCTGAACCTACAACAAGTATTTTCATGAAATAATTCCTCTTGGGATTGAGCTGAAGTGACCTGTGGGTATTAATGGCCCCTAACTATTAGTTTGGCAGCAAGCATCACTTAGATAAATATTGCAGATTTGGCAAGAAAATGCGTACGCCTGAAATAATTATCTGCCCTTTTTCACAAAAGCCGAAACCTTTTTTGGGCCCAAACTGCATTGCCCAGTTTAAACTCTCTGAGTATACCACCAAGACCAGCCATGCGTCCACCAAAGACGGCTACAACATCACTACTTGTAATGGTGCAAGCTAAACTTCAAAAAGTGAACTTAAACTCACTTTCAATTTAGACCACAGTAAAACACGAAAAATCAACCGTTTACAAGAAGGGCGTATTCAAGGGCACTGACCAGCTCCCGCAGATGGGTATTATCTTCAATCCTGCCACCATCCGGACCTTCCACATGGAAGACATCAAAGACGGATTGTCCGGTGGTTGAAATACGAGCCATGCGCAGGTCAATATTCATGCGTGAGAATAACGCGGCCATATCATAAAGAATGCCGGAACGATCCTGAGTAATAACCTCAATGAGAGTACACTGCGCACTTGATTCGTTATCAATACGGATCCGGGTAGGAACCCTGCTCTTAACGGCTTTAGAAAGGAGAGAATTACTTATTTTGTGCAGTCGGTAATCAAGCGCAAGCCTTCCGGTCAGGGCATACATAATCGACCTTTCCACTCTGGCCCAGATATCGTCAGGGCAGTTTTCAGAAGGAGCTTCCACAATAAATACGTTAACTGCGATTCCATCGGACCATGAGAAGATTTCAGCGGAAAGGATATTTACCGAATGCAGGGCCAGCACCCCGCTCTGGGCTGCAAAAAGAAAACCTTGATCTTTGGCAGTAATTACGAGCTTAATCCGTTTCGCATCCTCAGTTTCAAAGGACCGAACCAGACTAAGGCCCAGCCCGCCCTTGCCAGACGGCTTACGCACCAGATCCCGCTCATAAATCCGGTTGAATTCAAGAACCTGCCGCATATGCAGTACAATCTCGTCCGGGTCCTCAACCAGCAGATAGCGTTCTGGCATAGAGTCGATCAGGGATTCTACCAATTCGGGATCAATCAGAGCTACAGACCGTTCCCGGATGCGCTGCACGGCATTACCAAGTTGCGCACCGGGATCAATTTCAGCAAATGACTCATCGGTGAGAACCAATTCCAAACCGGCATAGATCTCCCGCAACAAGGATTCACTCCACGAATTCCAAACCCGCGGCCCGGTTGCCATGGAATCAGCCATGGAAAGAATAAAGAGCATACGCAGTCTGCGCAGGGAGCCAATCTTCTCGGCGATTCTACGCAAAGCCTCCATGGAGCTAAGATCAATGGATCGTGAAGAACGGACCAAGAGCAGGTGTTCGCGCACCAGAAACACAACATCTTCCTTAAAGCGATCCGAAAAATCTGTACGCGAAAGAATTTCTTCAGCAATTACTGCTCCGCACTCACTGTGATTGCGTTTGCCCTTACCGATGTCATGAAAAAAAGCCCCAAGTATCAATGCATCAAAATCAGACGCGCCAATACATTTCCCGCCTTCGAAAAATTCATTACGAAAAACATCACAGCATTTGTGCACGGTAAGCAGGGAATGCCTACCCGGAGGATATTGATGATAACCATCATACGGAACGAGTTCTGAAACCTTTGAGAACTCAGGAAGAAATGAATTAAAAACCCCGCTATCAAGCATTTCCACTGAAGCACGCCAGCCGAATTCACCCTTAAAAATATCCATAAGCATCTTCAGAGAATGAGTCAGGCTAATCCCATCTGCGGAACTGATCGTTGAAACCGCACGGCGGGCCTCACGGGTCAAAGGTGCCCCGGTACGGGATTTTATACCGAAAACTTCCAGCCCAGCCTTAAGTTCGGCCCCCTGTCCAAGAATTGGTCGATGATCAATAAAAGAACGGGACTCAGCGTCAAAAGACTCACGAAATAGACTGTCGCCCATGGAACGCACCCGAACCATTGCCTGATGAACAGAAGTGAGCAGCTCATTACCGCGCTTTGCCGGGTCATACCCCTTAACACCGCACAGCGAGGCAACATCCGGTAAAATTTCAAGAATAAGCTTATCCTGCTTGCGTTTACGTAACAGGTGCACAGCACTGCGAGCCTGCATGAGCAAAGCTTCATCCTTGCAAAGATCAATGAGGTCTGTCTTGTTTAGAGGAAAGTAATCGCCCTTGATGTCCGCGCACCAACGTATGAACTGCACATCCCGCAAAGTCCCCCAACCGTTTTTTAGGTCAGGCTCAAGGACCACCGAATCCATGCCCTTTCCACTCTTTGCACGGTTCTCCCAAAGAATACGGCAGAACTCTTCACCGGCAACAGGGAGTACCTCCACCCTGAATTCATCAACCAGCCGTCGATACGATTCTTCACGCCCCGCAATAAATCGGAGGTCCAAAAGCGATGCCAGAACCTTGAAATCTGACTTTGCCAACTCAAGATTTTGCTCCACGGAGCGCACCCCGTGCCCCACATCAAATTTCAGATCCCAAAGAGGATGAAAAAGAAAAGAGGCCAGTTCTTCTAGATCTTCATGAACCGTAAGTTCTGTAAGGATAAGGACATCAATATCTGAAAAAGGAGCAAGCTGTCCGCGTCCGTAGCCGCCAATAACCACAATGGAAAAATCTTCATGGGAAGACAGGATTCCTGTGGAAACCGCTTCCCTGATCCTGGCCCTGAAATAACCGTCCACCAACTCGCACATCTGCTGCGGAAAATCCCGCGGCACGCTCTTTGAACATGCCGCGAGAAGTATTTCACGTCCCGCCAGTAAGCGGTCTATGGATGATTCAGAGGGATATCCGGCATTCATTTAAATAGCATCCGGCCCGGTCTCGCCAGTACGGATACGCACTACTTCCTCAACCGGGATAACAAAAATCTTACCGTCGCCAACCTTTCCGGTCTTGGCAGCTTCACTAACCGCGTCAATGACTTCGGGCACCCGCTCAGCATCCACAACAATCTCAATCTTGGTCTTGGCAATAAAATCTACCTGATACTCGGCGCCGCGGTAGACTTCCTTGTGTCCGCCCTGACGTCCGAAACCTTTTACATCAGTAACTGTCATACCCTTGAGTCCAAGAGCAGCAATAGCGTCCTTCACATCATCGACCTTGAAAGGCCTTACAATTATTTCAATCTTTCTCATTTTTTTTATGTCCTGTATTAAAAGACTCTACCCACTATTAGGGAGTGCAGAGGGGTTTAGCCCTTCTGCCCGCCGGAGGCGAAATCATTTTGACAAAAGCGCGAAGCGCATCATCTTAATTTAAATCTGGTAGCCAGCTTCGCTGTGCTCGGAGACGTCCAGCCCGGAAACTTCGTCTTCTTCAGAAGGACGCAGGCCGTAGAATTTGTCGATCAATTTAAACAGCACCCAGCTGACCGCAAAGCAGTAGCCCCAAGTGGCAATGCAGGATTCGATCTGAATCCAAAGCTGGGATCCATTTCCGTAAAACAGACCTTCCGCGCCGATACTGGCAAAAAGTCCGGTGGCAATGGCACCGTAAGTACCGCCGAGACCGTGAATACCTACTACGTCGAGGGAATCATCATAGCCGAATTTTGATTTCATGAGTACGCCGCCGTAGCAGACCATACCGCCGCCGAAGCCGATGACGATTGAAGCCATGGGAGTAACAAATCCCGCAGCCGGAGTAATAGCAACCAGCCCGGCAACAGCACCGGATGCAGCACCGAGAGTAGTGGGTTTCCCGTTATGCATAGCTTCAACCAGCAGCCAGCCGAGAACCGCAGCAGCCGCAGCAAGATGGGTGGTAACAAAAGCGTTGGCAGCCAGACCGTCAGCCGCAAGAGCACTCCCGGCATTAAAACCGAACCAGCCGAACCAAAGCATCCCGGCACCGAGCAGAGTCATGGGCAGATTGTGGGGAATAAATGGTTCTTTCCCGTATCCTTTGCGTTTGCCCATCACCAAACACCCGGCAAGAGCCGCAGCAGCAGAACTCATATGCACAACCGCACCGCCCGCAAAGTCAAGGGCACCGTGGTCGCCCATCCAGCCGCCGCCCCAGACCCAATGACACATGGGAGCGTAGACAAGGATCACCCAGAAAGAGGAAAAAATAAGCAAGGCCCCGAACTTCATACGTTCAGCAAAGGCCCCGGTGATCAGAGCCGGAGTAATAACCGCAAACATACACTGGAAGACCATAAACAAAAGATGAGGCAGGTTGTCGGCAGGACTGCCCGCTGTATCCATTCCCACTCCGTTAAGAGCAAAGAAATCCATACCGCCGATCAGTCCGCCGATATCAGTCCCGAAAGAAAGGGAATACCCTATCACGGCCCAAATAATGGAGACCAGCCCAAGCATGATAAAACTCTGCATGATGGTTGCCAGCACGTTCTTACTGCGAACCATACCGCCATAGAAAAGAGCCAGCCCCGGCGTCATGAACATGACCAGAGCCGCACAAAGAAGAATAAATGAAGTATCCGCCGAATTCATTTTTTGTTAACCCCTGCTGTTTTGAGTGTGTTGTTTTTTACAATTACGTCTTTCTAAACTTATTTCTTAGGTTCATTTTTACAATTTTAGAAAATCAACCCTTAAAAATGCACTTCTTATACTCATTAAGCACGCTTTGTGCCAAAAAAGTTCTTATAAGGCTAAAGCCGAGCAACAAAACACACACTCAAGACATATTTGAAAAAACACACACAACAAAGCACCGTCAACAACGAACACTTTGACAATTTAATAAACATAGTAGCTTAGAATCAACAGAAAGCTCAAACCAAACCCCATTATCCAAAGAGATCCCTGACACAGAGCAAACACAAAGAATGACAACAGTGATTGACATCATATATAATATGAACCACTCTAGGCTAAATGAGAATGAATTTCAAAGACAGAGAGGAGAAAATGAAAAAACCAATAATCACCCTGACAAGCATAGCCTGCATGATACTCATATCTTCCGCAGCTCTTGCGACCCAGATACAGGCAACAGTTTCCATCGCACCAGTTAAGTATTTTGTAGAAAAGATAGGAGGAGAGAACGTAAACGTAAATATCATGGTCGAACCGGGCAGCAGCCCGGCCACCTACGAACCTCAGCCGCGCCAAATGGCTCAGCTAAGCAAATCAGAAATATACTTTGCCATCGGCGTCCCCTTTGAGCAGGCATGGCTACCGCGATTCAGATCAGCCAATAACAAACTTGAAATCATAAATCTGGCAAATGAAGTTGTCCCTCAGGCCATGCAAGCGCACGTACACGACGAGGATAAACACAGACACGAACACGAACATGAACACGGAGATACCCGCATAAAAGACCCGCACATCTGGTTATCTCCGCCGCTGGTCAGAATTATCAGCCAGCAAATAAGAGACGTTTTGATTGAGCATGACCCCGCAAACACAGAAACATACACCCGCAACTACTTGAACTTTGCGTCCGAAATAAACAAGCTCGACTCAGATCTGCTGAACATCTTCACCCAAAAAGGTAAAGAATTCAGTTTCATGGTCTACCACCCCTCATGGGGCTACTTTGCCCGCACCTACGGACTAAACCAGATCCCCATTGAACTGGAAGGAAAAGAACCCAGCCCCAAAGAATTAACCCAACTGATCAAGCTTGCAAAAAAAGACTCTGTACAAGCCATCTTCATCCAACCCCAATTCTCCCAGAAAAGCGCACGCGCCTTAGCCAAATCAATAGGAGCGGAGGTACTGACGGCAAACCCGCTAGCCGAAGACTGGGCCGAGAATCTACGCAAAACAGCCGAAGCCTTCATAAAAAAGCACTAAAACAGCAATGACCTACAATTTTCGTCAGCAACAAAAAAGCCCGTTCGTTATCCAACGAACGGGCTCTTCAAGGCGATTTTCCGACTGCAACAGCCGGACACAAAACTATCTAAAAGCTCAGAACTCCCATCAGTGCGGTCATAGCCGCAATTGGAGCACGGAGTTTTATGGAAAAAGAACTTGTCATCGGCATCTCAGCAGAAAGCTTGCTGCGCAACTCTTTAAATGCCTGATCCATCTCACGACTGCTGTCCAGCCGATCCTTCTTGGCCTGCTTGGCTTCAGTCCGCAAAAAAATCATATCTTCACGATGCATTGATATTAAGGTTTCAACACTACTCATCAGATCATCTCCGTATATTCGAGGAATTGCGCCGAATTTGCTTTTGAAAAAGGTTATGAACCGGAAAGCCCGGAGGGGTCGGGGAGGTGGAGTGGGCTCTCCGGTCCATACTTGACTAACAAGCTAATTTCTATAAAGCACCATCCGTGCCAAAAAACATAAAGACTTCCTGACAGCGCGGTTTTAAAGGCATTTCCCTCTGAGCAAGCATCAGCGCCCCATTACTCAGCGCATAATCAATGTTGACCCAGCACAACTTTAACGATATTTAAAGATTATATTCAAATAGTATCATTAACCAACCTAATCCAAATCTATCTATTATGACTATATCCATTAATGATTACAAGGCCCTTTCACAAGAATTAGACCCAGAAAAATTACAAAAACAAATTCTGGCCTTACTGCTAAAGCTGCAAAATGTTGAACGCGGCTCTCTCTGGCTGAAACGCGACGACATGTACGAATGCGTCGAAGCCCTTGGAGGTAAAAGCGAAGACGTCAAGGGCATAAAAATTTCCCCGCAGGAGCAGAGCATTGTAGGCTGGGTCATCCAGAACGGCGAAATGACCATTGCCGAATCCGGCGATTCACGCCACTACAGTACGCTGGAAAAAGACTTTAAAATTAAAAGCAAACTAATCCTCTGCTTTCCCCTTAACCTCAAAGGACAGGAAGTATTCGGGGCGGTGCAAGTAATCGACACCAGTGCAGACGGAGACCAGCTGAACCTCGATCCAGCATACTTGACCATGTTGCAGGACATGGTGGACATCGGCTCAATATCCCTGAGTAACTCCCTTGAATTCCAGAAACAACGCATTGAATTTGCCCAACTCAGCAGAACCTTAAGCAGCATCAGGAACACTAAAGCTATTGTTGGTAAGAGCCAGTCCGTGAATAAGGCCCTTAAACTTGTTGAAAACTACGGAGCCACCAGCTATCCGGTTCTGCTTTACGGGGAATCCGGAACCGGTAAAGAGCTCTTTGCTGAAGAAATCCACGCCCAGAGCTCACGGGCCCAAAAGCCTTTCCTGACTCAAAACTGTAGCGCCATCCCTGAAAACCTTCTGGAAAGTGAACTGTTCGGTTACGTAAAAGGAGCCTTTACCGGGGCTACCAGCAACAAATACGGCCTGTTCGAGGCAGCAGACGGAGGCACTGTATTCCTCGATGAGATTGGAGACATGGACGTAAACCTGCAAGCCAAACTACTTCGTGTATTGCAGGAAAATGAAATCAAACCCCTTGGTGGAACCCAGACCAAGAAAATCGATATCCGCATAATCTCGGCCACCAACCGCAATCTTGAAGAAGATGTTCGTTCCGGCAGATTCAGGGAAGATTTATATTACCGGCTCAATGTCCTACCTCTCAAACTGCCTGCTCTGCGAGAACGCAAGGAAGATATTCATATGCTGACCGGGCATTTTTTAAACCGTGAAGCATCCCATAGCCACATGCTGCCCAAAAATATGTCCAGCGAAGCCATGACGGCCATGAAAAATTACAATTGGCCGGGAAACATCCGTGAACTGGAAAACATGGTTAAACAGTTTCAGGCCATGGTTCCGGGCGACACCATTTCCATAAAGGACCTCCCTCTGCACATAGTACACCCCGGAAAGACCCCGCCAACAGAACAGCCTGAAATCAAACCGGAAGAAACCAAGAATCTGCCGCAAGAACCCCAGGATGACATCAGCGGGCTGACCTGGCAGGAAATGGAATACGCATATGTAATGAAGTTGCTGGAAAAATTTCGCTGGAACATCAGCCGTGCCGCCCGGGCAGCAAACATTAACCGCTCCACCTTTGATTCCCGCATGAGAAAGCTGGGGATCAGTAAAAACGGCTAACGCCTCCGTAAAGAAGAAAGTAAAAACCGCTCACCAAACACATCAAACCGCTGACGGTAAAAGCTCTGGACTCCGACATTGGCGGGGTGCTAGATAAATGGATGGATCACATCATTATATAATACTGCTTACCAGCCTCCCGCATGAAACGGGGGAAGAACTCAAGGATTTACCAGATGCTCCTTCTCGGAATTGATGTCGGCGGAACCCATACAGACGCCGTTGCAATAGGTCCTGACGGCCTGGAAGCGCAGGTTAAGGTCGCCACAGATCATGACAATCTGCTTTCCTCCATCAGGAACAGCCTTGGAGAAATTGTCCGCCATACGGACCCGGCCCGGATCAAACAGCTAAACCTGTCCACCACCCTGTCCACTAACTCCATTGTGGAAGGAAATTATGAAGACGTAGGCGTCATTGTCTCCGCAGGACCGGGACTTGATCCTCATTCATTTATGACCTGCAAAGACTTCCACGTCATCCCCGGATCACTGGACCATCGCGGATCGGAAACAAAGCGGCTGGACAACCTCTCCCTTGAAGAAGCGATTGTTTCCTGCCGCAATGCAGGGATTAAAGTTTACGCCGCGGTCACTAAATTTTCCCCCCGCAACCCGGCCCATGAAAAATCCATCGAGCTGGCAATCGGTGATAATTCAGATTTTACCACTTTAGGGCACCAACTCACCGGACGGCTCAACTTCCCGCGCCGTATTTCCACGGCCTTTTACAATTGCGCAGTCTGGCGGGTCTTCAACAAATTTGCCGATGCCATCGCCGACACCCTTGATGAAATGGGGTTGGGCCAGATCAAGGTCAATATTCTCAAAGCGGACGGTGGAACCATGCCTCTGGACTTATCACGCAAAGTTCCGGTGCAATCCATTTTTTCCGGTCCGGCTGCAAGTGTCATGGGCATCATCGCCCTGTGCAATATCACCCATGATTCCATCATTTACGATATAGGCGGCACCACCACCGACATTGCCATCTTCGCCGGAGGCAGTCCGCTTATTGAACAGGAAGGTATCCATATAGGCTCCCACCCCACCCTTGTACGAGCTCTGAAGGTCCATTCCATCGGCATCGGCGGGGATTCAGCCATTTCAATGTTTAATGAAAAAGTCCGGGTCGGCCCCAACCGTTTAGGCCCGTCAATTGCTTTCGGGGGCGAGACTCCCACCCTGACCGACGCCCTCATCTGGAAAGAATCCTGCGATTGCGGAAATATTGAACGCTCCAAAACAGGCTTCACCTCTTTTGCCGCTAAAAACGGCCTTGAACCGGATGAACTCGCAGATCAGGCCATCGGCTACGCCGTGGACAAGATCCACGATTCCACCCGCAGTCTTGTGGACGAGATTAACCAGCAGCCTGTTTATACCATCCATGAACTGCTAGAAAACCGGAAGATCATTCCCCGCAAAATTTACATCATGGGCGGCCCGGCACAGGCCATGAAGATGGACGTTTTCCGCAAGTTCCGCCTTTCCACCGAAGTGCCGGAAAACTACGATGTTGCCAACGCCATAGGTGCAGCCCTGACCCGCACTACCACGGAACTTGAGCTTTTCGCTGACACCGAACGCGGTCTCATGTTTATCCCTTCTTTGGGGCATCGCGAGAACGTTCCCCGAAATTACAAACTTGAGGATGCGGAAAAGGACGCCATGAACCATCTACTGGCTCATCTCGGCGAAATGCATGTGGCCTCGGACGGTTCCAACGCCCAGATTACCAGCTCCTCATCATTCAATATGGTCAACGGAACCAGCACAGTAGGCCGCAACATCAGGGTCAAATGCCAGATCAAACCCGGCGTAGACCGGACATATTCATAGAACGGAGTCAATAATGCTCAAGGCTGACAACAGTCTGGGAATCATATTTTTCCCCGCCTTTGACTGGGCTATATCTCCCACCCACCCGGAACGGGAAGAAAGGCTGCTTTACACGCAGGACCAACTGCGCGAGGAAGGTCTTTTCGACATCGAAGGCATCCGCGAATACAAGCCCGAAGTGGCTTGCAGCGAGGATATTGAACGGGTCCACTTCTGCTTTCCCGAAGCCGAGGCAATTGCCACCCGCTCACATTGCATTTCCGCTGGCGGGGCCATCAAAGCCGCCAAACTGGTCATGGAAGGTGAACGTAAACGTGCCTTTGCCCTCGTGCGTCCGCCGGGACACCACGCCATGAAGACAGTTCAGGGTTCACGTGGATTCTGCGCCATAAACATCGAAGCAATCATGTGCGAATACATCCGTGAAAACTACGGACCAAAACGCATCGCCATTGTGGATACCGACTGCCACCACGGAGACGGCACGCAGGATGTCTACTGGCACGACCCTGACACCCTGTTTATCTCCCTGCATCAGGATGGACGCACCCTTTATCCCGGCACAGGTTTTCCCAAAGAATCAGGCGGTCCCAAGGCTTTAGGGCGTACGGTAAACATCCCTCTGCCCCCCGGAACCTCCGACGACGGATTCATGATGGTTATGGAAAAAGCGGTCATGCCCATTCTTGAAGATTTCAAGCCGGACCTGATCATCAACTCCGCAGGGCAGGACAACCATTTCACCGACCCGATCACCAACATGAATTTCTCGGCCCAAGGATACGCTGCGCTCAACTCCATGCTCAAGCCGGACATAGCCGTACTTGAGGGAGGATACGCCATTCAGGGAGCACTGCCTTACGTAAACCTCGGCATCAGTCTGGCCATGGCCGGAGTCGACTATTCCCATGTGCGCGAACCGGGGTTCAATCCCAAGGCACTCAAGGAATCCGAAGAGGTCATGAATTATATCGCGACCATCTGCGAAGGGGTAAAGGATATCTATTTCAATCCCCCTGCCAAAAGCAGTGAAGGCGTGGTCAGTGGGAACTGGTCCGTGCGTCATCGTAATATTTTCTACGACACCGAAGGGTTTACCGAATCCCAGACCGAATCCCTGCTGCTCTGCGAAAATTGCCGAGGCTTGCTTAAGGTAGAAACCCAGCGCGAAGGCGGCCCCATGGGCTTCGGGCTGGAGATCCCAGCTGCGGCCTGCGAAAGCTGTCGCAATCAGGGCTATTCTTTACTTGAAGAAGCGCAAGTCAAAAGCCGTTACCGCTATATCCAGCTGATCAACCGCAAGGATAAGGATTACCTGCGCTACGGATTTTGACAAAAAAAACGAAAACTCCTCAGGTTGTGAGGGGAATGCCTCAGGACGAGGCGAATCAAAACTTTTGTTAGGCTTCGCCTCTTTAACTTACTTTTTAGTCAGTTAAATAAAAAGCGGACAAATCTGATTAGATTTGTCCGCTTTAATTTTTATTTAAAAAACTTGATTATTTATTCTGCATTCCGTGGATAATATCAGAAAGATTATCCGCCAACTGAGCCAGCTTTTCAATGGCCTCAGCAGATTCAACCATAGCCTGCTCGGTCTCACTTGAAATGCGGCTGACAGTTTCAGTGGAGCGGTTTATCTGCTCACTGGCTGCGGCCTGCTGCTCAGCGGCAGTGGCAATAGACCTGATCCGGTCGGATGTCTCTTCAGACATAGACACAATCCGGGCCAGTGCATCACCGGACTCCCCGGCAAGCTCGGTACTACGGGTTACCGACTCGACTGCGGTTTCAGTGGCCCGCACATTGGTCTTAGCTCCGTTTTGAATATCTCCCACAGCCTTATGAACTTCGGCAGTTGCCTGCACTGTCTTTTCCGCAAGCTTGCGAACTTCATCGGCAACAACGGCAAACCCGCGTCCGGCCTCACCGGCACGGGCAGCCTCAATGGCCGCATTCAAGGCCAGTAGGTTGGTCTGGTCTGCAATATCTTCAATCACGCCCAGCACACTACCGATGGCCTCGGCCTTGACGTCCAAATCTTCCATGGAAGCTTTCAGGGAACTGGCCTGACCGGAAACTTCATCAATGGCACTAACTACCCCGGCCACGGTATCTTCGCCTTTTTCCGCATCAGCTTTTGCTTTATCTGCATCACTCGCAGCTTCCTGCGCATGGCGGGCAACCTCAAGTACAGTAGCGTTCATCTCTTCCATGGCAGTGGCGGCCTGTCCGGCCTCCTCACTCTGGGCTACAGCTCCCTTACGGGCCTCGCCAACCAATCCGCGTAGCTGTTCCGCGGCACTGCTGAGTTCGTAAACAACCGAATTAGCCTGATCAGCAGCCTTTGCAATCAACTCATTCTGCTCAATTATATGCGCTTCACGCTGCTTAAGCTCAGTGGTGTTAATATACAGACAGCAACCGCCGATAACATTCCCGACCACATCATGCAGGGGGAAAAGGTTGGCTAAAATATTAATATCACTTCCGTCCACATGCTTGAAAATAACCTCTCGGTTCATAGCCCGGGTATCATCATCCATACAGTGGCCGATAAGGGATTTGCGGTCATCATGGTAAAAAATTTGGGAAATCATGCGCCCATGATATGATTCAGGCTGCGCGTTGGAGCCAATCATTTCCAGAATTTCTTTATTCAAAAAATTGATGTGCTCTTTCGTATCAACAATACAGCACCCCAGAGGCAGCCCTTCAAGAATACTTGTGCTGAAGCCCAAACGTTCTTTGTAGACATCACTCAACTCGCTAATCGCAGCACGCAACCCATCAAAACCGGGGCTGGTACATTTATCAGCATCCGAGTAGTCACCTTTGATCACAAGGTCAGCAAAATTAGTGATACATTGCACAGGCCGGACGACCTGTGTTTTAAGAATGGTAAAAAATCCGATTCCCAGCAAAGCCAGAAATGCTATTAACCCGGAAGCCAGTCCGGTCAAAGCCCAAGGTTCATTACTGTAAACAGTCAGCATAACGCCGCATAGAATTGCAGCAGCAACAAACACCCCAAAATAAACTCCTGCAAGAACACGCAGAAATTTTGCATTTCCATTATCCATGTCAGCTCTCCCTGAACAGCTTATAGATACTTCTCACGAAATATCCGAAAAACCAGCTTCACCCTCAGCCACGGCTAGACTGTCCTACGGGGACATTCTAACCGGAACATCAGCTGTCAGCTGGCCATATTTCAAGCCTTCAAAGCCGAACCTTCTTTAAAACCTCGCAAGGACACTACTAAGACGTTTATAAGAACTTGTCTAGATGTCCAAATTATCAAAAACAAGAACGGGAGTCTGGAATACCTCCAAACTCCCGCAATATATTCTTAAGATACAAATATTTATTTTTTACTTACAATTAAACCAACACATCAGTTCATGATCCTAAATCATTATATCCGCAAGAGTCCCTAAGAACAAAAGCACTGAAATGACCCCGTTCATGGTAAAGAAGGCCATGTTCACCCGGCTCATATCATCGGCGGAAATAAGCTGATGCTCAAAAATAAGAATTCCGCCCACAACAGCAAGGGTTGAAAAATAAATCCAGCCCAATCCGGCAGCCAATCCGGCCAAGGCAAAAAAGATGACCGTATTTACATGGCTGAAAGTAGAGATGGTCAAAGCTTTATGAATACCGAGGTTGGCGGGAACAGAATTCAGCCCCCGGTTGCGGTCAAACCTGCGGTCCTGCGTAGCATACAGGATATCGAACCCGGCCACCCAGAACATGACCCCGAAGAAAAACAGGATCGCGGGCAGGGAAAAATTGGGATCAACACAAAGCCAACCAGCTAACGGAGCAAGGCCCAACACAGAACCAAGCACAAAGTGGCAAAGCATGGTGAACCGCTTGGTCAGGGAATAAAAGGCGGACCAGCCCAGTGCGAAATACGAAAGCTTGTAGCAAAGTTCGTTCATTCCCTTACAGGCGAAGACAAAGACAACCGCACAGGCCACGATAAAACAAAAAGTGAAAAACGGAGTCAGCTCCCCGGTGACCAATGGACGGGTACGGGTACGAGGATTCTCGCTGTCAATATTGATATCAAAAAGTCTGTTCACCGCCATGGCAAAGGAACGTACTGCCACCATAGCCACGGTCAGCAAAGCAAAAGGTTTGAATCCGGCCCATTCACCTGTGGCAAGAAAATACCCCATATATGCGAAAGGCAAAGCAAAAATGGAATGCTCGATCTTGATCATCCGACAGACCAGAATTGTATTTTCCCACAACTTCTTCAAGTATTTGCAAAGAATATCCTTCAAAACCCCACTCCTTTAACTTTTACCCAATGATAGCACACTAAAACTTCTCAATCAGCACCGCGCCGACAATGACCAGCAATGCCCCGATAATACGGCCCGGTGAAGCCTCCCGCACGGCATACCCTATGACACCGTAATGGTCCAGCAACAGAGAGGCAACCATCTGACCGGCAACCATCCAGCACATCATGGTCCCGGCGCCCAGAACCGGAGCCACAACCACCGCCGCAGCCACAAAAAAAGCACCCATGAATCCACCGGTCCACATCCACCATGGGCCTTTAAACACAGCAGAACCTTCAGGGAGCGGAACTTTGGTAAAGTACGCATAAGCCAGCAGCGTAAACGTACCGACCATAAAAGAAACAGTAGCCGCCAGAATAGGGTCACCCACAAAGCCACGAAGCTTCAGGTTCACCCCGGCCTGCGTAGGCGCCAAGGCACCAAACACGAAAGACATAATTATAAAAAATAAACGCATTTTTTGCCTCCGGCGGCCCTTCGGGGACCAGAGAAACTTTTTGGAAAAAGTTTCTCTGGACTCTTCAAAAACTTTTAACAAGCTTTCGCTACGTTAGCGGAAACCCGTCATAAGTAAAGCCGCACTATTGAAGTGCTCAATAGTGCGGCCTGTTTACAAATCATATTAAAATCTAAGACGCCACCCGGCAAAGCCCTAATAAAAAGTTTTGGGATTCTTAAACCCTTTTCCCAAAAGGGTTTAAGCCGCCGGAGGCATTCTTCTCTTATTTCAAAGTAACAAGACCGTAGTTCTTTTTACCTTTACGAATAAGCATGCATTCGCCGCCGATAAAGTCATCATCACCGGGCACGTAATCGAAATCTGCTACGCGCTCATTGTTGATGTACAGTCCGCCGCCCTTGATATCTTTGCGGGCCTGACCTTTGGATTTAACCATGCCCAGATCAAGCAGGATCTGAGGCAGGTCGGGCAAGTCGCTTTTGACGTATTCAACACCGGGGGCAGCTTCCATGGCACCGCGCAGGGTTGTGGCGTCGACAGACTTGATCTCGCCCTTACCGAACAGCGCTGCTGTGGCAGCCTGAACTTTGTCCAACTCTTCCTTGCCGTGAATCATGATGGTGGTTTCTTCGGCAAGACGCTTGTGAGCTGCACGCATATGCGGAGCTTCCTCATGCTCTTTTGCGATTTCAGCAATCTCGTCTGCGGAGAGAAAAGTGAAGTACTTGAGGAAATTGATCACGTCGCGGTCATCAGTATTGATCCAGAACTGGTAGAAAGTGTACGGGGAAGTCAGTTCAGGATTCAGGAAAACAGCGTTGCCTTCACTCTTACCGAACTTCTGTCCAGATGCGGTAGTGATCAGCGGGAAGGTTACTGCGAACCCTTCGCCCTGTGCCTTGCGGCGGATAAGTTCACAACCTGCGGTGATGTTACCCCACTGGTCTCCGCCGCCGATCTGAAGCTGGCAGCCCTTCTCGCTGAAGAGATGATAAAAGTCGTAGCTCTGTAGAAGCATGTAGCTGAATTCAGTGTAGGAAATACCCACATCATCGCGACCGAAACGGCCCTTTACGGATTCTTTAGCCATCATCCAGTTAACGGAGAAGTGCTTACCTACATCACGTAGCATATCAAGAAAGGAAATCTTTTTCATCCAGTCGTAGTTATTAACTACTTCGGCTTTTTCACCAGTGTTGCGCTCAACAAAAGCTTCAATCTGAGTTCTGATGTTTGCAGCCTGTGATTCAACCTTTTCGATAGAAGTAAATTCCCTTTCCTTGTCCTTACCGCTGGGGTCACCGATACGTCCGGTTGCACCACCGAGCAGAAACAGCGGATTGTGACCCGCACGCTTCATACGTACAAGGCTGAGCAAAGGAACAAGGTTACCGATATGCAGGCTATCGGCAGTGGGATCAAAGCCGCAATACATGTACTGACCCGGAGTATCCAGATACTCACGCACCTTCTCTTCGTCAGATACCTGATTGATCAGCCCTCGCCACTTTAGTTCGTCGTAAATGTTCATTTGGTTAAACCTCTTTAGAATGTATTTATTGCCTGCATTAGGCTTTTTGCCTTCGGCGAGCCTCCCGGCGGGCTCAACCCCTTTTGCAAAAGGGTTTAAAAATCCCAAAAACTTTTACTAAGCTTCGCTGGTATGAATCGCTGATAGGCAGTATTTTTATGAAATTTTATTATACAATCATGCGGCCTGAATTGTATGTCTCAATTAAGACAGTCCGGCCTGTTTCTTCATCTATTTCGAGCAGCACGCCCTGAAGTTCTATGGGGCCGCCTGCCACTTTCCATTTCTGGGGCAGTCCAGTCACAAATCTTTTGATTACCGGATTGGGACTTAGGCCCAGACAGGACTCTATGGGACCGCACATACCTGCATCGGTGATGTAGCCGGTTCCATTTTCAAAAATACGGGCATCGTTGGTCTGCACATGGGTATGGGTGCCCAGCACGGCACTGACTCGTCCATCAAGATAACGTCCGAGGCTCTGCTTCTCTGAAGTGGCCTCAGCATGAAAATCAACCAGCCTGATTTTAATTTCAGGGTCAATTTCTTCTAAAATTTTGTCTGCATACTTGAACGGACATTCCACCGGGTCCATAAAGACCCGCCCTTGCAGATTGATAACCGCAACGGGCACTTCATCACGGACCATGAAAGAAGTCCAGCCCCTGCCCCGGGTTCCTTCCGGCAGGTTGGCCGGGCGCACGATCCGGTCGCAAGTCTTTAAAAAAGAATAAATATTACTGAATTTCCAGATATGATTGCCGGAGGTAAGAATATCAATGCCGTAGTCCAGCAGTTGCTGGGCATTCTTGATCGAAAGACCGATACCCTGAGACCCGTTTTCCCCATTGGCAATAATAAGATCAAGGTTCAGCTCCTCACGAAGCACCTTCACCTTAGCAGCAATCCCCTTACGACCGGGCCTGCCGAATATGTCACCTAGAAATAATATACGCATGGGATTCTTTTTTTGATTTTGCTGAACAGAAACTAGACTTAAACTAATAGGGAGTGCAGAGGGGCTTAGCCCTTCTGCCCGCCGGAGGCGAAATAAAATCAACAAAAGCGCGATAGCGCATCATATCAAAAAGGCCCGGTTAACCGGGCCTTTTGAGAAGTTATTTACTTAGCATAGCCCACCGAGCGCCGTTCGCGTATAACGGTCACGCGAATCTGCCCCGGATAAGTCATGTTGTTTTCAATCTTGGTAGCGATATCTTTACAGAGCATATGGGTGTTATCGTCAGACACTTTTTCAGCATCAACCATAACCCTAATCTCACGGCCTGCCTGAATGGCGTAAGCCTTGGATACACCGTCAAAACAGGTAGCCACATTTTCAAGCTCTTCAAGACGCTTAACGTAGTTTTCCAGAAGTTCCTTACGCGCACCGGGACGGGCACCGGACAAGGAGTCCGCAGCCTGTACGAGAGTCGCGAGAACTGATTTGGGTGGAACATCTTCGTGGTGAGCCTGAATAGCGTGGATGATCTCTTTGGATTCACCATGCTTCTTGGCCAGATCGGCACCGATGACTGCGTGAGGACCTTCAATTTCGTGGTCAACAGCCTTACCGATATCATGCAGCAGACCTGCACGCTTGGCGATCTTCTCGTCCATGCCCAATTCGGCGGCCATGATTCCACAGAGGAAAGCCACTTCAAGTGAGTGCTGAAGTACGTTCTGGGAAAAACTTGTGCGATACTGAAGTTGACCGATGAGCTTAACTATTTCGGGATGGATACCGTGTACGCCAACATCAAAGGTAGCCTGTTCACCGATTTCACGGAGTTTGACGTCCATTTCCTGCTCAACTTTATTGACGATGTCTTCAATGCGGGCAGGATGAATACGTCCATCGTGGATCAGACGCTCAAGAGCCTGCTTGGCGACTTCGCGACGCAGCGGGCTGTAAGCTGAAAGAACTACTGTTTCAGGGGTATCATCAATGATCAGGTCAACACCGGTGGCAGCTTCCAGCGCACGGATGTTACGACCTTCACGTCCGATGATGCGGCCCTTCATATCTTCAGAAGGAAGAGTCACAGCGGTAACGGTCTGCTCGTTCACGTAGTCGCCGGAATAACGCTGGATGGCAAGAGCCAAAATCTTACGGGCCTTACGGGTTCCCTCTTCTTTAGCTTCCATTTCAATGGAACGAACCATTTTGGCAGCTTCGTGACGGGTCCGGCTTTCAATTTCGGTCATGAGCTTTTCGCGCGCTTCTTCAACAGTCAGACCGGAGACTTCCTGCAATTTACGCTCGTGCTCATCTTTTCTTTTTTCAAGATCTTCGCGAAGACCTTCAAGCTTCTTTTCCTGCTTGATCATGCGCTTTTCAAGGGTCACAACTTCGGACTCCTTGCTGGCTACTTTCTCAAGTTTATTCTCAAGACGCTCTTCTTTTTCCTGAAGACGCTCCTCCTGCCTTTTCAGGCCGCGCTCCATTTCTTTATACTCATTTTCCTGCTCTTTTTTCAGAGCATAAACTTCGTCCTGCCCCTGAAGCTTGATTTCCTTTTTCATGGCCTCAGCTTCTTTACGGGCTTCCTGAACGATACGGTCTGCCAATCCTTGCGAATCAGCCAGACGTTTGGAATTCACGTACCTATGCAGGGCATAACCGCCTGCGGCACCCAGGGCGATTCCAAATAAAATCAGAAAAAAATCCCCAAACATGCCTTTCTCCTTTTATGTTGACAGGCCTCAAAGGACCTGATTCGTCATTACCGATCAATCAATCGGAAAGATTATAACAATCTGCAATGGAAAGAAGAGAATAAAGGCTGAATGAGGTGAGTTTAAGTCGACCGGCAGAAAAATTTAATAAATTAAACCTGTAAATTCATACCAAGGTCGAAATTCCCAAAAAAGGGGACCCCGGAGATGCCGTGTTGCCGTATACGTTAGAACCTAGTCTAACAGGTGGGCGCCGCCCCCGAAGTTTCAGGCTTCCCGGCCGAACCGGGCTTGCACACCACTCCGGTAATGCTTGGCTCCCTTACTTTTTATATTGGTTCAAAAGCTATAGGGCAATCACGCACTCCCCAGGGAAATTTCTTATATCTTAAAAAGCAGTGCTATGCACAGCTTATCACTTCTCTAACAGCGCGTTTATTTTCTCTTCCATTGTTTCGAGCTTGCGGCTGTGTTCAAGGTAGTCATCGGCCAGACTTAACGCCAGACAAGTGAGTAACTTCTCCCTGCTGACATCTTTTCCGCCCCGGATAAGCTCGCTGAATCTCTCTTCGAGCACATCCTTTGCGGCTATTATTCTTTCTTTATCCGCATCGGTCTTAAATGAAATTTCAAGTCCGAGTACGGGAATAGTATAACGGGGCATATTAATCCGGCGACTGTAATCCTCTAGAATTTATATAAATCCGACCTTCTGCTTTTACAGGGATCAGGATCCGAAACCCTTATTCGATGGTACCTTCAACTTTGTTCAGGAGAACTTCAATGCGACTGCGGACATCGTCCTTACGCTGTTTCTCCTGCTCAAGTTCCTCAAGAAGAAATGCATTCTCTTCTTCGAGTTGCTTAATTTTTTGCAGCATTTTATCGAAACGTTCTTCCAAATGAGCGATTATTTCCATAGTCCTAACCTAATACCTTATCTTTACAAAATCAAGACTTCTTAGAAGTCCGGGAAATGTTGACCTGCTTGCCTCTTGCAACGCCGAGGTCTCCATCTTTTACATTCTTGGTGATAGTGGAACCGGCTCCGATCAAGGCGCCTTTACCTATTGTGACTGGAGCCACCAATGCAGTGTTACTGCCAATGAACGCACCCTCTCCGATTACGGTTTTGTGCTTGTTCACTCCATCGTAGTTGCAGGTAATGGTGCCCGCACCAATATTTGTCCCCGCGCCGATCTCGCTGTCGCCAAGATAGGTAAGATGGCTGGCCTTTGCACCCTTGCCGAGTACAGCCTTTTTCACTTCCACGAAGTTACCGACCTTGGATTCTTCCTCAAGAACAGCACCGGGGCGCAAACGTCCGTAAGGCCCGACCATACAGCCGGGAGCGACCTGAGCCCCTTCAAGATGACTGTAGGCTTTTATCACTGCACCGCCTTCGACAACACTGTCCACAATGCGGACATGTGACTGAAGAACTGCACCGCGACCAATCTTGGACCGACCGTAAATCTCGCAAGGGCCTGTTATTTCAGCACCCGGCTCAATAACAACTCCGGGTCCGATCACAACGGATTCCCAATTATGCAGAGTCACCCCGCTCAAAAGCAACTCTTCAGCTGTTCTCAAACGCAGGGTGGTCTCAGCCTGAGCGAGTTCGTAAGGGCTGTTGATCCCCATAAGATCTATGGAGTTTCCGGCATTCACTGCGGTGACGTTCATGCCACATTCCACAGCAAGGTCAACAAGATCAGTAATATAATACTCCTCACTCTTATTATTGTTGGTCAACTTACTAAGCAAACCATCCACTGTGGAGATCTTAAGACAATACATCCCGGCATTAACTTCACCACTGGCCGGACCATACACGGATTCGTCATAATCCTTGGCCTCAACAATGGCGGAGACCTGCCCATTTTTATCACGAATAACCCGCCCAAAGGCAGCCGGTTTATCAGGAGTGATGCTCATGAAGGAAAGATCAGCACCATCTTTTTTGACCGCTTCAAGAAAATCGGTAACAACCTGCTCCTGAATCAGCGGAGTATCGCCGTTAATGACTAGACAATACTCAACGCCAGTGGACTTGATGCGATCCCAGCCCATCTGCAAAGCATGTCCGGTACCGAGCTGTTCAGCCTGAAGCACGAAACAGTCTTTCATATCGGGAAATGCTTTTTCAACCTGCTCGGCGGCAAAGCCGACAATGGTAAAAATTTCATCCCCAAGGGAAGGTTTCAGGGCCTTATATACATAGTAGAGCATGGATTCGCCCAGCAGGGTCTTGAGCACCTTGGGGCTGTCCGAATGCATACGTGTACCCTTGCCTCCCGCGAGAACAAGGGCGCAAGCAAATGAATTATTCATATAAACTATTCTCCAATATTTATTACTCGCCACTTGTTAACAGGTTGCCGCACTTGAGTAAATGCGTAATAAAATTTTGCTGAATTTAATTTAACCGCTTTTTCAAAGGGATATGCAACTCTTCGCACAAAAAATACCATGTCAGCACTCCCCTGTTTAATCTGGTAGTATACCAGTAAAAGTGAAACTAGCAGGAGGCTGACATGGCTAAAATGACAATATCATCAGTTGGCAGGTTTGTGGAAGCATTTCTCGGGCAACGTTTTTTCGTAGGA